>OMUM01000039.1 GCA_900314225.1 uncultured bacterium
AGGTTCGAGTCCTATATCGTCCACCATTTTGCCGAAATAGCTCAATTGGTAGAGCAACTGACTTGTAATCAGTAGGTTCCGGGTTCAAGTCCTGGTTTCGGCACCATTTTTTTGGAGAGGTAGCGAAGTGGCTAAACGCGACAGACTGTAAATCTGTTCTCATCGAGTTCGATGGTTCGAATCCATCTCTCTCCACCACTTTTGAGTTTGCCTCGTAGCCAAGTGGTAAGGCATCAGACTTTGACTCTGACATGCGTTAGTTCGAATCTAACCGAGGCAGCCATTTATATATATGATCCGTTAGCTCAGTTGGTAGAGCATTTGACTTTTAATCAAAGGGTCATGAGTTCAAATCTCATACGGGTCACCATGTTGCCTGAGTGGCGGAATTGGTAGACGCACAGGACTTAAAATCCTGCGAGAATCAACCCTCGTGCCGGTTCAAGTCCGGCCTTAGGCACCATTTTAAAATTAACCCATTGCTTGCAATGGGATACGGAGGAATACCCAAGTCTGGTTGAAGGGACCGGTCTTGAAAACCGGAAGGTCGTGCAAGCGGCGCTGGGGTTCAAATCCCTATTCCTCCGCCATTTATATCGCGGGATGGAGCAGTCTGGTAGCTCGTTGGGCTCATAACCCGAAGGTCGTAGGTTCAAATCCTTCTCCCGCAACCAATTGGTTCCTTGGTGCAGCTGGTTAACACGTCTGCCTGTCACGCAGAAGATCGCGGGTTCGAGTCCCGTAGGAACCGCCATTTGGCTTCATAGCTCAGTCGGTAGAGCAAGGGACTGAAAATCCCTGTGTCGCTGGTTCGATTCCCGCTGGAGCCACCATTTATTTAATTTATAACTTGATAGTTAACTATTTCTTTTGCGCTCGTAGCTCAGCTGGATAGAGTGTTTGGCTACGAACCAAAAGGTCAGGGGTTCGAATCCCTTCGGGCGCACCATTTTCGGGAAATGGCTCAACTTGGTAGAGCACTTGGTTTGGGACCAAGGGGTTGCAGGTTCAAATCCTGTTTTCCCGACCATTAGTTATTTAACCTTGACTTTTCAAGGTTTTTATTTTTTATATTTTTGCTTAAATTAAAAAAGCTGCTAACTAGTAGCAGCTTTTTCATTTGACTGATTTTTAATATTTTCATTAACGTTTCCATCTATATTTTCGTTATTATTTAAAACGTTATTTTCATTATTTTCATTAACGTTTCCATCTATATTTTCGTTATTATTTAAAATGTTATTTTCAGTACTTTCATTATTTTTGTTTTTAATATTATTTTCTTTATCTAAATTATTATAATTTTTACTATTATTATCATCTTCATCATCATTATTTATGATAACCTGAGTACTTTTCTTTTTTGTATGATTTTTGATATATTCTTTATCATAATTATTTGTACTATTATTAATATAAGGCTTTTTGTATTTATAAGTTGTTGCATTGCAACTTGGTAAATTAATTGATTTTTCAGATCTTTCATGTGTCTTACTAAATTCGTAATCTGTTTTATTAAAATAATTATAAGTAATAATTTTACCATCATCCCATGTTAAATCTATATTATAATATCCATTTCCTAATTTAACGATATTCCAAGCATGACTTTCTCCTTGAGATTTTCCTGTTACATAGTAGGTAGTTATATTGAGTTTATTCATTATGTATTGAAAAGCTCTTGAGTAACCTGCACAAACTGTTTTCCCATTAACTAGTGCACTGTATGCACTTTGATTTAATTTATTATTTATATCATAAATATTTTTTTCTAATATATAGTCGTGAACAAATTTTTCTTTATCATAATTATTATTATAATTATTCGCTTCATTAATTATTTTATTTGTTGCTTGATTAAATAAATATTTAGAACTTTCAATATCATCAGCTGTACTATTATAATTGAGTGTTACTTGAGCAATTTTTCCACTTATTAAATATTTATAAGAGTAACTTGTATCTATCCAGAATAACTCTGGGCTATCATTATATACAGCAATTATGGTTTCTTCAAGTTCATTTTTAGTTATATTTTGCTTTGGTACAAATGTCTTTTTTAAATTATCAGCATTAGCATATATCTGTTTATATAAGTCTTTTTCATTTTCATCTAGCATACTATAATATGGTGATGTTTCAATATTTACTGAGTATGTTGAATAATCTATATTAGAATCTTTTAATGAATTTAAATCTTTATCACTAATTAATTTACCACTTGAAATAAAATCTTTTAAATCATTGGTATATTTATTTGCCATATTTATTATTTTATTAGTAATAGTTGAATTATTATTGAGGTATATTCCAGCAATTATTAATATAATTATAAATAATGTTCTTATAATTTTTTTCATAGACCCTCCCAACAAATATATATTATATATTATAATTAGTGATTTTAGTAAAAAAATGTGATATTTAATAAAATTTATTTATATTATTTCTTTTTTATATAAATTTGACAAATATTATTATTTTTAGTATAATAAGCACGTTTATTGGGGTGTTGGAAATGAATACTAATTTTTTTATAATAAAAAGTAAATGTATAATTCTTTTATCAATAGCTTTATTTCTAATTTCAATAGGTTTACAAACAAAAGACTTATTTATTAATGATTCTGATTATAAAATAGAGTATGAGTATGTAAATATTAAAGATATGGCTCAAGCATCTATAAAAACAAAAGAAAATAAAACTAGTATTTTAAATGATTTATTTACAGGAAATACTACTAGTGGAAAAATAACTGAGGTTTCATTTCCAACTACTGGTTCAGCTGAAGAAGTTAGTTTACCGGCTATTAGTAATACCGAGGCTACATCAACTGTACAACGACAAATTTGGCGTTTACCTACTGAGGTAGGTTTTGTTACACAATATCCTCATTATGGTCATCCTGCTTATGATATTTCAAGTTCTAGAACTTATAGTGAGAATATTTTTCCGGTTGCGAATGGAGTAATTTCTGGAATTTATACTGACCCGGCTGGGGCTAGAGTTGTGACAATTTTACATAATATAAATGGTGTTAAATATACTTCACAATATGCTCATTTATCAGTATATGCTAGTGGCTTATATGTTGGCAAAGA
Source organism: uncultured bacterium (assembly GCA_900314225.1). Taxonomy (GTDB): domain Bacteria; phylum Bacillota_I; class Bacilli_A; order RF39; family UBA660; genus UBA3789. The sequence continues at coordinate 3,103 of OMUM01000039.1, forward strand.
GGTAACAGTTAATGATAGTATTGGTCTTATGGGGTCTACTGGTAATTCAACTGGACCACATTTACATATTGCTGTTGCTGATTGTGCTTTATTTGATAAAAATGATGCTAATTGTAGTAATTTAAATGGATGGTTTAGATATTTAAATATTAGATTAAGTCAAAATTATTATGGATTAGGAGTACATGTATATGTGCCAGGAAGTTGGAATTCTAGATAAAAGGAGATTATATGGATTTAAATAAAGCTAATAATGAAATTAAAAGTTATATAAATGAAGTATCATTTATTGGAGAAAAATATCGTACAAAATTAATAAAACTAATAAATAAAAATTTTTATGTTAATTTACCAATAGAAAATTATCTTTATTTAAATATATCTTTAAAAGAAAATGGTAATGTTTCTATGAAAGATGTTATTTATGAAACTCAGATACCTATAAAAGACGATAATGATTTAGAAAAAAGATATAATAATTTTAAATTAGATATAGAAAAAATACTTAATAAAAAAGAATATAGTTTTGAGACTAAGAATAGAAGTAATAATATAAAAAATATTTTGATAGCTTTATTTTTAACAATAATTATTATAATTGTTTTAATCTATGCAATAAGAGAATTTATAAGTGGTAATGTTTTTGGTGTAATATGGTTTTTAATTATACTAATAAGTTATAATGTTATACCTAGAATTAGAAATAATTTACAAGAAAGATATAGAAGAGCTTTTAGATATTTAAAAAAATTATTAAAAAATTTGAAAAAGTAGAAAAAAGGTGTTATATTAACAAATAGAAATACATTGACAGAAGACATGATAAGTAAGTTTTGCTTTTAAGAGAGGTCATGGATGGTGTAAATGACTAAGCAGTTTATTTGTTACTACTTCTAGAGTAGAATTATGAAAAGTAATTCCGGCTATGGCCGTTATGTAATTAAGTAAAATAAAGGATGGTACCGTGTTTTAACACTCCTGTACTATCCTTTTTATTTTGTAAAGGAGGAGAATATATGAAAATAGAAGTTATACATCATGCTTCAATTAAATTGTCTGGAGATAAAGTAATTTATTTTGATCCATATTTAATTAAAGATCAAGTTCATGATTCTGATTATATTTTTATAACTCATGATCATTATGATCACTATGATCCGGATTCAATTAAAAATATAAGCAAAGAAACTACAAAATTAATTGTACCTGAATGTTTAAAGGATATTAAATCGGATTTAGTAGTTAGTCCCAATCAAAAATATAAAATAGATGATATTTCATTTGAAACTGTTAGTTCATATAATATAGATAAAAATTTTCATCAAAAAGAAAAAAATTATATAGGATATAATATATTGTTAAATGGAGTTTACTATTATATTATGGGAGATTCTGATCGAACCCCAGAATCTCTCAAGGTAAAAACAGATATTTGTTTTGTTCCAATAGGTGGTACTTATACAATGAATGTCACTGAAGCAGTAGATTTTATTAATGAGTTAAAACCTGAGATTGCTATTCCAGTACATTATGGAATGATAACAGGAAGCCTTGATTTAGCAGAAGAGTTTAAAAATAATGTTAATAAGGAAATTGATGTTGAAATAAAAATAAAATAATATTTAGGAGGAATATATGATAAATTTTAAAGAAGATAAAGATTTAATGCCACTTAATCATAGTTGTGCACATGTTATGGCTCAAGCTGTAAAACATTTATATCCAGGAGCAAAGTTTTGGGTAGGTCCAGTAGTAGAAGAAGGATTTTACTATGATATGGATTTAGGTGATAAAGTAATTACTGAAGAAGATATTGAAAAAATTTCCAAGGAAATGAAAAAAATAATTAAAGATGGGAAAAAGATAGTAAGACATGAAGTTAGTAGAGAAGAAGCTTTAAAAGAGTTTAGTGATGATGAATATAAAATTGATTTAATTAATAGAATGCCGGAAGATGAAGTTATAACTACTTATTCTCAAGGAGATTATACTGATCTTTGTCGAGGTCCACATGTAGATAGTGTTAAAGAGTGCAAGTATTTTAAATTAATTAAATTTAGTGGAGCTTATTGGAAAGGTGACGCCAATAATAAAATGCTTCAAAGAATTTATGGGGTATGTTTTAGATCTCAAGAAGATTTAGATAAGTATTTAGAAGAATTAGAAGAGGCAAAGATGAGAGATCATCGTAAGCTTGGTAAAGATCTTGGCATATTTATGTTAAGTGATTTAGTAGGAAGGGGATTACCATTATGGTTACCAAATGGATATACATTATGGAGAATACTTCAAAATTATATTACTGATAAAGAGGTAAAACATGGTTACTTACATGTACATACACCGGATTTGGGAAGTGTTGAGTTGTATAAAACATCAGGACATTGGGATCATTATAAAGATGATATGTTCCCAGCAATGGAATTAGATGAAGAAGCATATGTTCTAAGACCAATGAATTGTCCACATCATATGGTAATTTATGGAAATAGACTTCATTCTTATCGTGATTTACCAATAAGAATTGCAGAAATTGCGAATGATTTTAGATATGAAGCAGCAGGAGCTGTTAAAGGAATTGAGCGAGCAAGAAGTTTTACACAAAACGATTCACATATTTTTTGTACTCCAGAGCAAATAGAAGATGAGTTTAAAGAAGTTATTAATCTAATTCTAGAAGTATATAAAGATTTTGGAATAAATGTTGAAGAATGTGACTTTAGATTATCTTTAAGAGATAAAAATTCTAAGACTAATAAATATTTTGATGATGATGAAATGTGGGATAAGGCTGAAAATGCTTTGAGAAATGTATTGAATGATATCAAAATTAATTATTTTGAAGCAAAAGATGAAGCAGCTTTCTATGGACCTAAATTAGATGTTTTGATTCATCCAGCAGTAGGTAATCCTGTTGCTTTATCAACTATTCAATTAGATTTTTTATTACCAAAGAGATTTAATTTAACATATGTTGCTGAAGATGGAGAAAAGAAAACACCTGTCGTAATTCATAGAGCAATACTTGGTTCACTTGATAGGTTTATTGCATTCTTATTAGAAGAAACTAAAGGAATACTTCCAACTTGGCTTGCTCCACATCAAGTTAGTATAATTCCAGTAAGTAGTGAATATCAAAGTGATTATGCTAAAGAAGTAGAAGAATTATTAAAAAATAATGATATTAGAACAATACTTGATAATAGAGATGAAAAATTAGGTTATCGTTTAAGAGAAGCTCAAACTAGTAAAATTCCTTATACGTTAATATTAGGAGATAAAGAAAAAGAAAATAAAGAAATTAGTTATAGATTATATGGAGAAAAGGATACAACAACAGTTTCACAAGAAGAATTTATTAAAATTATTAAAGAAGATATTGCATCTAAAAAGAGAAAAGATAAATAAAATTAGAAGAATTATTACAAGTTATATGTTAAGCACTCAATTTGAGTGCTTTTATAGTTTAATTAAATAAATTTTTTATATATATGTTATAAAAGCATAGAAAAAATAAGAAAAAAGTAGTATAATTAAGAATGTTTATGAGGGTGGTGATATCTATGAATAATGACTTAGTAAATGAAGTTAGATCAAAAGTAGATATCGTTGATATTATAGGAGAGAGAATTCCACTAGTTGCGCGAGGAAAAAACTTTTTTGGAGTTTGTCCATTCCATGATGATACCAATCCATCATTATCTGTTTCACGAGAAAAACAAATATATACATGCTTTTCTTGTCATGCTACGGGTAATGTTTTTACTTTTTTAATGAATTATGAGCATATTGATTTTAAACAGGCACTTAAATATTTAGGCGATAAAGTTGGTGTAGATACTGGTAGTATTCATATAAAAAATAAATCTACAAAATTTGATAATTTATATGAAGCCTATAACTTGTCATTAAAATATTATCAAAACAATTTGAATACTAAAGCTGGACATGAAGCTAAAAAATATTTATTAAATAGAAAAATAGATGATGATTTAATCAAAGAATTTGAAATAGGTTTGTCTCTTCCAACAAAAGATGATTTAACAAAGTTACTTAATAGTAAAAACTATGATTTAGTTACTTTAAATAGAATAGGTCTTTCTAGTGACGACCATGATATTTATAATGATAGAATTATGTTTCCTTTATATGATGTTTCTGGTAAATGTGTTGGCTTTAGTGGGAGAATTTATAAAGACAATGGACAAAATAAATATTTAAATACAAAGGAGACTGATATTTTTAAAAAAGGAGAACTTCTATATCATTATCATATTGCTAGAGAAGAATGTCGTATAAAAAAATCTGTAATTGTTATGGAAGGCTTTATGGATGTTATAAGAGCTAGTTCTATTGGAATTAAAAACACTGTGGCTTTAATGGGCACTGCTTTAACTCGTGAACAAATAAATTTAATAAAGAGACTTTCTAATAATATTATATTATGTTTAGATGGTGATGATCCTGGACAGCATGCTACTTTAAATATAGGTAATATGTTATTAGATGATGGAATTGAAACCAAAGTTATTAAATTACCTAATCCAGAAGATCCTGATTCATATATTTTGAAAAATGGAAAAGAACGTTTTGAGGGATTGGTTGAATCAGCAGTAATCTTTTCAGATTATAAGATGGAAAGTTTAAAGAAAAATGTTAATTTCAAAAGCGATGAAGAAACTGCTAATTATATTGAAGAAGTTTTAAAAGAAACATCAAAACAAAAAGATCCAATTAGAAGAGAAGTTATTTTAAAAAGACTTGCAAAAGAGTTTGATATAGGTTATAATACACTGGAAATGCGTATAAATAGCCTTTTGCAAGAGAAAAAAGAAGAACCTAAGGAAAATGTAACTAAAAAAGTAATATCTAGAAAAGATAAATATATTAAGGCTTATGAGCAGATTATATATTTTATGCTTAATAATGATTGGGTAATAACTCAAGTTGAGAATGAAAGATTAATTTTTCCAACGGAAGTAATGAGAATAACATGTAATGAGATAATTTATTATTATAAAAAGTATGGAAATATAAATATTGCTGATTTTTATACCTACATTCAAGATAAAGAAGATATATTAAATTTCTTGAACAATATTTTAGCTGAAAATTATTTGGATGGGACTAGTAAAGAGGAGTTAGATCAATATTTTAATGTGGCTCATAAATATATAGAACTGTTAGAAATAAAGAGACTCACTAATTTAATGAAAAAAGAAGTTGATCCATTAGAGCAAGCCAAAATATCTGAAAAGATTAGAAAGTTAAGGTTAGGAGATAGTTAGTATGGTTGAAGAAATAAAAACATTAGATGAAAGAGAAAAGAAGTTAGTTGCTTTAGGTAAGAAACAAGGTTATATTACTTATGAACAATTAGCTGAGCAATTAAAAGGTCTTGATGTTGATAGCGATTCATTAGATGATTTATATAATAGATTAGTTGAAGCTAATATTGAAATAGTATCAGAAGATGGTAGTGATGATATTAGTGGGGAAGAGATTACTTCTGACTTAGCAGTTGAAGATTTGACTTTATCAAAGGATGTTAAAATAAATGATCCAGTTAGAATGTATTTAAAAGAAATAGGTCGTATTAATTTGCTTACTTCTGATGAAGAGTTTGAATATGCACAAAGAGCAGTTGAGGGTGATGAGGAAGCAAAAAAAATATTGGCTGAATCTAATTTACGTTTAGTAGTTAGTATTGCAAAAAGATATGTTGGACGTGGAATGCTATTTTTAGATTTGATTCAAGAGGGTAATATTGGTTTAATGAAGGCAGTTGAAAAATTTGATCCAACTCGTGGTTATAAATTTTCAACATATGCTACTTGGTGGATAAGACAAGCTGTTACTCGTGCTATTGCTGATCAAGCAAGAACAATTCGTGTTCCAGTACATATGGTTGAAACAATTAATAAATTAGCAAGAGTTCAAAGACAGTTAACACAAGAATTAAACAGAGAACCAACTGATGAAGAAATAGCAGAAAAACTTGGTATTTCAATAGACAAAGTTCGTGAAGTATATAAAATAAGTCAAGATCCAGTTTCACTTGAAACTCCAATTGGTGAAGAAGATGATTCACATTTAGGAGACTTTATTAGAGATGAAAAAACTAAGGGTCCTGAGGAATATGCTACAGAAGAAATGTTAAAAGAAGAATTGAAAGAAGTTTTATCTACTTTGACTGAAAGAGAAGAAAAAGTATTAAGATTACGTTTTGGATTAGATGATGGACAATGTCGAACTCTAGAAGAAGTTGGTCAAATCTTTGGAGTAACTCGTGAGAGAATTCGTCAAATAGAGGCAAAAGCTTTAAGAAAATTAAGACATCCATCACGTTCTCGTAAATTGAAAGATTTTTTAACAGATTAATGAAAATAAATGCTAGATTAAAATTGATAGGTGATTTAGTTGAACCAAACTCATATTGCCTAGATGTTGGCTGTGACCATGCATTACTTGATATTTATTTAATTCATAGAAAAGTAAATATAAAAACAGTAGCAAGCGATATAGCAAGTGGTCCGTTAGAGCAAGCCAAAAAAAATATAAGTCGAGAACATTTGGAAGGACAAATTGAAACTAAGCTAGGACCTGGTTTAAGCACTTATGTAGCAGGAATTGATACTTTGATAATTTCTGGTATGGGTGGTTTGAATATTATATCTATTTGTAAAGAAAATAATAAAATATTAAAAAAAATTAGTACTTTAATAATAAGTCCTAATAATTATCAAGAAAAAGTAAAAAGATATCTTACAAAAAATGGTTATTATATTTCTAATGAAGAATTTGTTAAAGATAAAAAATTTATTTATCAAGTTATTATTTTTAAGAAAGGTAAAAAGAAATATTCTAATAAAGAGTATTACTTTGGACCAATATTTTTAGAAAAAAAAGGACCATTGTTTAGAGAATATTTTTTAAGGGAGTTAAAGGCTCATGAAATTTTGCTTTCTTTATTACCAAAGAGATATAGAATTAGAAGATATAAGTTAGAAAAAGAAATGAAATTAATTAAAAAAGAGATTAAAGACTAGTAATTAGTCTTTTTTTGTTTTATAATTATGATAATCTGAGGTGTAAAATGAAAAAGATTGTATTATTAATCATAAGTGTGATATCTTTTTTTACTTATAATATAAATGTTTATGCAAAGGATACAGTATATTCTTTAAATAAATATAATGATGAAAAATTAACTATTATTGATAAAAGTTATAATTCAAAAAATGAAATAGATGGTTTTATAGTTGCTGGTACTTATAATAAAAAGGATACTGAGAAAGAAGAAAACCCTCAAGTTATTTATGCTAAAATGGATACTTATGGTAATACAGATTGGGTACATTCGTATAAAAGTGAAGATGCAGTATCATCAAATATTTCTAATATATTATATTTATATAATGATGAAAATAAAATAAATGGATATGGATTAATTATATCAATAAAAGATACTAATGATACTTTAAAAAATATAATATTAAAAATAGATTTAAAGGGGAAAATAATTGAAGAAAAGTCTGCTTCTATAGATGATAATATTATTATATCTAAATTAATATCAGTTAATAATGGTGAATATATTGGAATAGCTAATTCAGATGATAAAGCATATTTAGTGAAATATGATAAAGATTTTAATTTAGTTTACAAGAAAGAATATCAAGAAGATAACGTTTCTTCTGCTTCTTATAAAGATATAGTTCCAATTAGAAAAGAAGATAATATTAGTGGTTATGTAACTATTGTTAATATAAAAAAAAATGATTTAGAGCAAGTTAAGTTAATTAATAATGATCTAGATGGAAATGTAGTTAGTACAATAAAAGATAATTTTGAAAGTAATGCGGATCCTAGATTAGAAATGGCTAATGATGGATTTATTCTCTATGGAATAACTAATGAATTAAAATTAAGTAATAATAAAAGTACTAGTTATTTTATTAATATTTATAATTCTTCTTTAGAAGAGAAAAATGATTCTATTGGAACAACAGCTATTGCTAAAGATAAGGTATTAAAATTATTTCCAATAAAAGATGATAATAAGATAAAAGAATATTTACTTTTATATATAAATGATAATGATTCTAGTATTGAGATAGTTAAAATAAATATGGATGGAGAAGAAGAATCTAAAATAAAAAAGATAAATAATTCTTATTATGATATTACTAATTTTAATGCTTGTAATGGTATTTTGTATATTATTGGTCAAATTAATTGTCCAAAAGATGATGATTGTGAATATAATAATAATTCATTATTCTTAATTAGTGATCAAGATAAAGTAATTGAAGTAAAACAAAGTGATAATAATAATATAATTATTGGTACATGTGTATTTGTTGGATTGATTGTTTTACTAGTAGTGTTAAGAAGAATATTTAAAAAAAATAAGAAATAATATATTATCTATTTTAAAAGAAGCTTAATTGCTTCTTTTAATTTTTTTAGAGAAACATCCTCCAAGCATAGAACTAGTTATTATAATTAAATAATATAATAATAATTTAGTATTAAATTTATTAAAGATTAAACTACTTATAAATAGAGGAATAATAATACATAAACTATAAATTAATCCTGTAATAATACCTTTCTTATTATTTTTTCTAGATATTATAAAACTACATATAAATATACTTATGATAGTAATAAATATCTTGATACAATTAAATATATTTAGATGAATTAAATCAAAATAATATAATAAAGTTACTAAACTTAATAATAAAATAATACTAATTATATTAATACTTAATAATTTTATATATTTCATAAACACCTCTAATAATTATTATGTTAAGTATAAAATAAATATTCTATGTAAATAATAATTATGGGTGATAATATGAATTACTTTATAATATTCTTTAGAACGGTTTTATTTTATTTATTGATTAATTTATTTTATAGAATAATGGGAAAAAGAGAAGTAGGAGAATTATCTATAATGGATTTAATAGTATCTATGTTTATTGCAGAAGTAGCAGCAATATCAATAGAAAATTATAAAGAAACTATTATGTTATCTTTAATTCCAATATCAGTATTAGTTATTTTACAAATAATATTCTCTTTTTTAACTTTAAAAAATAATAAAATAAGAGAAGCACTTGAAGGAAAACCTTCAGTTATAATTAAAGAGGGTAAAGTTAATTTTAGAGAGATGTTAAAACAAAGATATAATTTAGATGATTTACTAATTCAATTGAGAGAAAAGTCTATTAAATCATTAGCAGACGTAGATTATGCAGTACTTGAAACTAGTGGTAAATTATCAGTATTTCCAAAAAATAAATTAGATAAAGATTTTCCTTTAGCGGTTATATTAGATGGTATGATTGAAGAAGATACATTAAAAGAATTAAATAAGACTAATGCTTGGCTAGAAAAGGAGTTAGTTAAACAAAATTTAAGATTAGAAAATATATTTTATGCTTTTTATAAAAATAAACAATTATATATAATTGAAAAAACAAATAATTAGACAAAATATAATATGATTTTATCTTATTATTATTTTGGTGATAATCATGAAAAAATTAATTGTTGTTATTTTACTTTTAGGAACACTTATAAGTAATTATAATAATTATCCGAGAAGTACTAATACTAAGGAATCAAATAAAGAAATTAGAGCTATATTTATAAGTTATATTGAATTGAATAAGTATATTAAAGGTAACGATAAAAATACTAGTAAAAAGAATATTAAGGCTATGATAAATAATATTAAAAATATTAAGTGTAATACTATTATTTTACAAGTTAGATCTAATTGTGATGCGATATATAAGTCTAATATTTTTCCTAGTAGTTTAAATATTGTTGAGCATGAGGGAGACAATATTTATGATGTATTTAATTTATTTATAAAAGAGGCTCATAAGAAAAGAGTAAAAGTTATTGCTTGGATTAATCCTTATCGGATTAGAACTAGTTCTGATATAAGTACTATTAGTAAATATAGTCCGGCTTATAAGTATTTAAATACTGATACTGTTTATATAAATAATGGAATTTATTTTAATCCTTCTAAGAAGGAAGTAGAAGATTTAATAGTAAATGGGGTAAAAGAGGTCATTAATTATAAAATTGATGGTTTATTATTTGATGATTATTTTTATCCGGATAATAATATAGATGAAAAAGATTATAAAGAATATATTAAGAATAATATTTATATTAATCCTAATGAATATAGATTAAATATAATTAATAAAATGATTAAAAGAGTACATGAAGAATGCAGTAAGAAAAATATAAAGTTTGGGATATCTCCAGATGGAAATATGGAAAACAATTATAATAAGAATTATGCTGATGTAAAGACTTGGTTAAGTTCTAGTAATTATGTAGATTTTATTATGCCCCAAATATATTATGGCTTTTATAATAGTAGTAAAAATTATACTAAGGTTGTCCATGAGTGGGAAGAATTAATTACTGTAAAAGATATAGATTATTATGTTGCTTTGGCTTTTTATAAAGTTGGTAGGGAAGATATGTATGCTAAAGAGGGAATAAAAGAGTGGGTAATAAACAATAATATGATTATGAGAGAAATAATTATTTCAAGGAATCTTGTAAATTATAAAGGATTTAGTTTATTTAGATATGATAATTTGTTTAATAAAGATGAATATACTTCTAATACTTTGAAAGAATTAGAAAATTTAAAAAAAATATTAAAGTAATTTTTATTTCATGATATAATTTACTAAAGGATAGTGAAGTGTTTATGAATAGTAAAGGTTTTACATTGGTTGAAGTGCTTGCAATGTTAGTTGTTTTGGGAATAATTGTTGGAATAACAGTACCAAACGTAACTGGTATTTTAGGAAATCAAAAAACTAATATGATTATAGAAAGTGCTGATGATATGATTAGCAGTGCTAAAACAGAAGTTTCAACAAATGATGGTATTAAGTTACCTCAGAATAATTCTTGCATATTATTAACTCTTGCTAAAATAGATAAAAATTCTGATATTAAGGCTACTCCGGAAGGTGAAGCTTATGATCGTAATAATTCTTTTGTTTTAATTAAAAAAAATAATAAACAATATGAATATCATGTAAGATTGATTGCTAAAAGAGATAATGGTAAATATTATGGAATAAAGGACGCTACTGAATCTCAATTATCTGATAAAAATTTAGATTATATAGCAGAGTTTTCAAGTTCAGAGATTACTACTACTATTTCAAAAGGAACAACTAGTATTTATTTTAGTAGTGGTGATAAATTTAAAACATTATGTAGTAGTGGTGTAGCAACTGTTGTGTCAAGTTAGTCTGTAAATTTAACTAATATGTATTGAAAAAATAATAAGTACATGCTACAATCAATTTGTAATAAGATAAGAAAGAGAGTGAAAAAATGAAAAAAGTGAATATTAATAGTAAAGGATTTACATTAATTGAATTATTGGCTGTTATTACAATTTTAGGAATATTGATGATGGTTGCAATTCCAAATGTTACAAGAACAATTGAAAATTCACGTCGTGATACATTTGCTGATGTTGCTCAAAGTTATATTAATTCAGTTAGAAACTCAGTGTTAGCCAATGAGTTAAAGTGTGGTAGTGGTAGTACGATTACGGATGTTGCTGCAACTCCAAATGGAACATATTATTTTGCTATAAGTACTAAACAAAGTGATGCTGCATATCAACAGACTACAGATTTGATGGAGTCAGGAGGAAAGTCATCTTGGGGTAATGCTGATGTTACTGGATATGTTAAGTGGGTTAAGTCTGCTGTTACTAAAAATGGTACTAGTGAGACAAAAACTGTATATTCAATATACTTAACTGATACTGGTAATCATGGTACAAAAGAAGAAACTGTAGATCAACAAATTAAGAGAACTTCAATTGCAACTTCAGGTGTTACTGCTAAAACTCAACCTAGTAGTGCTACGGCATGTACGTTAGGCTAATATAAAAAAAACTTTTTAGAAAGTTTTTTTTTATGACTTTTTGCTGATATATTAAATTAATTTGTATTTTTAATAAAAAATCTTTAAAATATGTAACAAGTTTTATTATGTATTATACTGCTACAAAAAACAATTATTTTTTTAGTTATAAATTTAAAATAGTTTGTTATGGTAATACATTAGTTATGTAAATTTATTCTGTAAATTTAACTAATATGTATTGAAAAAATAATAAGTACATGCTACAATCAA
>OMUM01000015.1 GCA_900314225.1 uncultured bacterium
CACCCTTTAAAATTTTTAGCGTAGCAATAACATTATCAATTTTATTCTCTTTTTCTTTTAAATGTAAAATATTAAAATATGAATCTATAGACAAAGCCTCTTGAATGTCAGAAGAAATATTTCTTTCAACATTTGAGTCTTTTATTCTAACTAAATTAGCACATCCAATAGGAAGCAGTTCATCTAGATAATGTATACCATCATAAGTACAAGAATATACTAACGCATTCTTTACACCAAATTTTCTTAATACTTCAGCTGACAATTTAACATTATGATGTGATATACCATAAGCTAAACAATCAATATGAATTGGAAAACTTAATCCGGCAAGTCCAAAACTCATGGCATGAGGTGCATAAAACACTCCTCCATAAACTTCAGCAAATTTCGGAGTTGTTTCTTCAATCGAAAAGAAGGAAATATGATACTTATTTAATATATTATTTTTCTTTTCCAACGGGATATTAATATCAATTCCACATATATCTAAAAAATCAGAAGATCCAGTTTTCGATGAAGTAGAATGTGAACAGGCTTTAGCTATATTTGCGCCACATGCAGCAGCAACAAAGCAAGCAGCACTTGTGATATTAATTGTCTTAATTCCTTTTTTACCACTTGATGCAACACCAACTAATTTTTCATTTTTAGGTAAAGATAGCACTTTCTTGTTCTCGTTAAGTTGATTATCCATATTAAGTGAAGCTGTTAATAATCCACTTATTTCATTGACCGTAGGGCCTTTAATCATGATACCATTTAATAACATTGTCAATAAAATTGTTCGCTTCTCTTTATCTTTTTCATTTAATATTATTGACATAGCCTCTTCTGCTTCATATTCATCTAACGAATGGCCTATATTTAATTTATATAACGATTCAAATGGTTCTTTTGTGTTTTGCGGTTTAATAATATTCATATCAATCTTTCATCTCCTCTAAAATGTTAATAACCTCATCTAATGTTTTTATGCATTTAAAGCATTTATATTTTAAATTTGGTTTAACAACATCAATATCTTTTAAATTAATCACTTTAATATTAGCGTCTAAAGCGGCTTGAATTCCTACGTTGCTATCCTCAACCGCAATAAAATTCTCCTTATCAACTTTGAAATAATTAATTGCTTTAACATATAAATCTGGAAATGGCTTCGTATTAAAAACATCTTCTCTCGTTATGATAATATCAAAATCCCCTGTTTTCAATCCAACCGTTTTTAAAAGCTTCATTGTTAATTTTTTGGAATTAGATGTGATTATCCCAATTAAATACTTTTTGTCTTTTAAATATTGTTTTAAGTTTAAAAAACCTTCTTTTATCTTTACTCTATTTTGTTTAAAATAATCATCACGATATTTTGTTAGACCATCCCAATATTGTTTGGAATCAAACATTTCTTTATACTTTTTCTCATAATAAGAATTAATATCCTTTTTTGTTCTTCCTAAAAAATTATTAATATAAAACTTCCTTGTTATCGGCATATTAACATTTTTATTATATTCTACCATTAATTCTAAATAAATTGATTCCGTATCTAATATCACACCATCTAAATCAAATAAAATAATTTTAGGTAATTTCGTAGAATTCATTTGAAGAACACCCCACATCAAATTTTACTGGAAAATTATCATTTAATTCATTCCAGTCATCATCAGACAAACAAAATTTATTAGTTTCTAATATTTCCTTTATATGCTCACAATTATTACTTTTAAAAACGATATAAACATTATCTTGCTGTAACAGCCACTTTGCAACAACTTGTATATTACTTACATTATATTTTTTAGCAATATTATCTAATATTGGATATGTGTCTTTATTGTACATAGGATCTTTTACACCAGGATATGAAAGCAATACTGGTCGCCAACAAATAAATTTAATATTATTTTCTCTGCAATAATCTATTACACCTTTCTTTTGAGATTCTCTGCAAATTAAATTATATTGGTTTTGGACTGCATATATCTTTTTGGTTAAATATTTATTGTATTTTTGAATGGTTTCAATTCCTACATTTGACAAACCAACATTCTTTATTAATCCTTTAGCTAACAAATAATTTAATGCTTCGCATACACTTTTTATATTTACATCTTTATTTTGCTTATGAATATAAAATAAATCAACATAATCAGTTTGAAGTCTCTTTAACGAATTACAGCATGAAGAAATAATATTATCATAAGTTAAATTCCATTCTCTAACCTTTGTAGCAATGAATAGCTTATCTCTATCAAAATTTTTAATTGCTTCACCAATTAATTTTTCGCTTTTACCGCCAGAGTAACTCTCTGAAGTATCAATGTGATTAATACCACTTTTTAAAGCATAAATAATTGCATTAATATCTTTTTCATCATCATTATTAGGATTTTCTTTAACATCTCCACCCAAAAGCCATGTTCCTAGTCCAATTTTAGTTATATCAACGTCATTCAAATGAATCACCCCACAATATTACTTGAATTTATTTTACAGCAATTATAAAAAATAGCAAACAAATTATTAAAAATTAATAAAATATTGAATGATATATATCAAATTGTGATTAAATCAAATATTTGTGACATTCTAAGATTTGTCAAGTATAAATTTTTATGTTATTATAGACACTA
>OMUM01000102.1 GCA_900314225.1 uncultured bacterium
GCAACAGGTACTGGTAAAACTTTTACTATTGCCAATGTTATTGCTCGTGTTAATAAACCAACTTTAGTACTTGCTCATAATAAGACTTTAGCTGGACAACTTTATGGTGAATTAAAAGAATTATTCCCCGAAAATCATGTTGAGTATTTTGTATCTTATTATGATTATTATCAACCGGAAGCCTATGTTCCATCAACTGATACGTACATTGAAAAAGACTCATCAATTAATGATGAAATAGATGAATTACGTCATGCCGCAACTTCCGCCCTTATAACAAGTCGTGATGTCATTGTAGTCTCATCTGTATCCTGTATCTATGGTATTGGAGAAGTTGAAGAATATAAAAGTAAGATGTTAACATTATCTGTGGGACAAACTACACCTAGAGAAAAGATATTAACAAAACTTGTGGAAATGTTATATGAACGAAATGACTTTGATTTTAAACGTGGTACTTTCAGAGTAAGAGGAGATACTCTAGAGATAATACCAGCTAATCAAAATACAACTGGATACAGAATAGAATTCTTTGATGAAGAAATTGATAGAATTAGTGAAATTGATACTTTGACGGGAACAATTTTAAAAAATGTTAAAAACGTAAGTATTTTTCCAGCTTCTCATTATGTTGTAAGTGATGAGAAATTACAAGCTGGTATAAAAAGAATAAAAGCTGAACTTGCTGATAGATTAAAATATTTAAAAGAAAATAATCATTTACTTGCTGCTGAACGTCTAGAACAAAGAACTAATTATGATATTGAAATGTTAGAGGAAACTGGCTTTTGTTCTGGAATTGAAAATTATTCTGCTCCAATGGCTGGACGACTACCTGGAGAAACTCCAACTACTTTAATGGACTTCTTTCCGGATGACTATTTATTAGTAGTTGATGAGTCTCATGTTACTCTACCTCAAGTTAGAGGAATGTATAATGGTGATAGAGCTAGAAAAATGAATCTTGTTGAATATGGTTTTAGATTACCTAGTGCCTTAGATAATAGACCACTAAAATATAATGAATTTGAAAAAAAGATTAATCAAGCAATTTACATATCCGCAACTCCTGGAGACTTAGAATTAGAACATACTAATCATCAGTATGTTGAACAAATAATTAGACCGACAGGACTATTAGATCCAACAATTGAAGTTCGAAAAACTGAAGGTCAAATAGATGACTTAGTCGGAGAAATTAATGAACGAATTAAAAATAATGAAAGAGTCCTAGTAACTACTTTAACTATTAGAATGGCTGAAGAGTTAACTAATTATTTAAAAGAATTAGATATTAAAGTAGCCTATCTTCATAGTGAAGTAAAAACACTTGAGCGAATGCAAATAATTCATGATGTAAGAGCAGGTAAATATGATGTCCTAGTCGGAATAAATCTTTTACGTGAAGGTCTAGATATTCCAGAAGTCAGTTTAATTGCTATACTTGATGCTGATAAAGAAGGCTTTTTAAGAAGTGAGCGAAGTCTAATTCAAACAATAGGTAGATGTGCTAGAAATGCTCATGGTCATGTTATAATGTATGGAGATAAGATAACTGATTCTATGCGCCTAGCTATTGATGAAACAGCTCGTCGTCGTAAAATCCAAGAAGCCTATAATAAGGAACATAATATTATTCCTCAAACTATTAAAAAAGATATTCGAGAAGTAATTTCTAACACTGATACAGAAACTAAAAAGACTAAGAAACCAAGTAAAAAAGAACTTATTAAAAATATGGACTCTATTGAACATGAAATGCGTGAAGCTGCCAAGAACTTAGACTTTGAAAGAGCCATGGAGTTACGTGATATCTTATTTGAAATGAAATCAAATTTTTAAGGAGGAAAAAATAATGCAAGAAAAGTCATGTGGAGTCATAGTATTTGCAAAAGACAAAGTCCTACTTATAAAACATAACTTAGGACATATAGGTTTCCCTAAAGGCCATGTCGAAGGAAAAGAAACCGAAGAAGAAACAGCTATTAGAGAAGTAAAAGAAGAAACAAATTGTGATGTAGAAATAATACCAGGATTTAGAGAAATAATTACCTATAGTCCGAAAAAAAATATAACAAAAGATGTTATCTTCTTTATAGGAAAACCACTTAATAAAGAACTTTCTCCCCAATTAGCAGAAGTCCAAAAAGTAGACTTTGTTAATTACAAAGAAGCCCTAAATTTATTAACTTATCAAGATGAAAAAGATTTACTAAAAAAAGCCCTACAATATAAAAATATTTATATAAAATTCTAAAACATAATAAATATATGAATATAAAAATATAAACATATAAAACAAAAACATATAAAAGCTAGATTAGATTATCTAATCTAGTTTTTTACTTACTAAATACATCTAAGTAATCAATAAATCTTTCTTTATCATAACTATAACTAAATGATTTATCTCTATATTTATAAGCTTCTAATACTTTGTTTTTTAGTAAATCATAATTATTATCAAAATAATTAAGTGGAATAACAATACCATTTACTCCATCAACAATCCCTAATTCATGAATAGCTGGAATATCTGTTGTTATTACTTTAACATTAGCACATAAAGCCTCAGTTAGTGAATATGACAAAGCTTCACTCCTACTAAATTGTACTAAGTAGTCAGCATCCATAATATAATCAATTGTATTTGTGACACAATGTCTAAAAATAAGTCCATTTCTATTTTCTTCAACAACATCTGTAAATACTTCCCAAGTATAAGGAATATTCAAATCATCTAATATTGAAGCAAATATCTTTACTCTCTCAATTCCCTTTTCTGGAGCATTTCTACATGCTGTAATAAGTTTTAAATGAGCTTTTATTTTACTTTTATCATAAGTATATGGATTATAAATATATTCAATATTATTTGTTGGAAAATACCCATTAGCTCTATCTCTTGCTACTTTAGAAACAGCAATATATCTATCATATATATCATCACTAAATCTAGCAGAATGTTCATAGTCAGACATATTACCATGAATAAATATTGAATTCTCATTTAAAGAATAAATATTAATTGGATAAAAATAAGTAGAATAAGTAGTAACTAAATTATCACAAACATAATCTATCTTAGAATCATATTTAATACACTTAAATCTTTCCTTAAAGTGATTTAAAGTATCTTCATTAATCTTTGTATAAATAATTGTAATATCAAAGTCAAAAGCTTTACCAATTTCATTTAACCAAGTAATATATCCATTAAATAATCCATTACAAAACTCCCCCATATAAATAATATTCTTATAATAAACGTGATTCCTTCTATTTACTAATCCTAAAATATTTAATCTTAAGCCATCTCTATTATGATAATAAATTACTTCACTTATAACTTCTCTTTTCTTAAATAAATTCTTTATCTTTTCAACATTATCTAATATATTAGGATTTTCTATTAATTTAATTAAATCTTCTTTTAAATATACATAATTCCAAATATATGAATTATTATGAACTAAATTATTACTTAAATCATTAAAATCATGTCTTACTTTTAATTTTCTTTTATAATTATAATTAATTTGATAATTTATAAAACATAGATCAAATAAACTATTTCTAATCTTATCTAAAATAATATTAAAATAATTACTATCAATACTATCTTCTATATTTATAAAAGTAATATATTTTCCTTTTGCTTTATATATATCCTGTATGTCTTTATATAAAATAATTTCTACTTCATCTTCAGCAATTATTTCTATATTTTTATTACCAAGTACAAAAGTCGTTAATAATTTATCCATCATATCACATCCAATTATACTATAGCAAAATCTTCGTAAAAATTCATCTTTTGGTTATAAAATATTAATTTTGTGGTACAATATCGACAGGTGATTTTTATGGATAAAATTATAGTTAAAGGTGCTAGAGAGAATAATTTAAAAAATATAGATATAGAGCTACCTAAGAATAAGATGATTGTTATGACTGGTCTTTCTGGTAGTGGAAAATCTTCTCTTGCTTTTGATACAATTTATGCTGAAGGACAAAGAAGATATGTTGAAAGTTTATCTGCTTATGCTAGACAATTTTTGGGGGGAACAGAAAAACCTGATGTAGACTCAATTGAAGGATTGTCTCCGGCTATTAGTATTGATCAAAAAACTACTTCTAATAATCCTCGTTCTACAGTTGGAACAGTTACTGAAATATATGATTATTTGAGACTTTTATTTGCTCGTGTAGGAACACCTTTCTGTCCAAACCACAACATTCCAATTACTTCCCAAAGTGTTGAAGAAATGACTAATAAAGTTATGGAGTATCCTATTGGAACAAAGATGATTATTATGTCACCAGTCGTTCATGGTGAAAAAGGAACTCAAAAAGATTTATTTGAACATCTAACCAAGGAAGGTTATGTCAGAGTAAGAGTTGATGGCGAAATGCATGACTTATCAGAAGAAATAAATCTTGATAAAAACACTAAACATAGAGTAGAAGTAGTAATTGATCGAATTGTCCTAAAAGAAGAATCTCGTACTAGATTATTTGAAGCAATTGAACAATCCACTAAATTATCTAATGGTAAAGTAGTAATTGAAATATTAGGTGAAAATAAAAAAGAATTAGTCTTTTCTGAGCAATTTGCTTGTCCCCACTGTGAATTTAGTCTACCAGAGCTGGAACCAAGACTATTTAGTTTTAATGCACCATACGGAGCTTGCCCTGATTGTAAAGGCTTAGGAATAAAACTTCAAATTGATCCAGATTTAGTTATTCCTGATAAGTCTTTATCTATAAATGAAGGCTGTATTAAAACTTTAAGTGATGACCAAGAAAATATTGACTACAAGAAACTAGAATGTGTTTGTAAACACTATAAAATAGATATGGATAAGCCTTTTAATAAATTAACTAAGAAACAAAAAGGAATGATTTTATATGGCTCAGATGAAATAATTCATTTTAATTATCGTACTAAAAGTGGTAATTTAATGGATTCTAAGTCCTTTTACGAAGGAATAATTAATAACTTACAAAGAAGATATATGGAAACAACCTCTACTTGGATTAGAGAATGGTTAGAAAATTATATGATTGAATACGAATGTGATACTTGTAAAGGAGCTAGATTAAATAATGATGTTCTTCAAGTAAAAATTAATCATAAAAATATCTATGAAGTAACTTGCATGAGTATTAAAGAGCTTATTCCCTTTTTTAAAAATCTAAAACTTTCTAAAGAAAAGGAAGAAATAGCTCGCCTTGTCTTAAAAGAAATTGAAGATAGATTAGATTTCTTACAAAATGTTGGTCTTGAATATTTAACTTTAAGTAGAAGTGCTGGAACTTTATCCGGTGGAGAAGCTCAAAGAATTAGACTTGCTACTCAAATAGGCTCACACCTAAGTGGTGTCTTATATGTCTTGGATGAACCTAGTATTGGACTTCATCAAAGAGATAATGAAAAATTAATTAAATCAATGCAAGAGATGCGTGATTTAGGAAATACTTTAATTGTTGTTGAACACGATGAAGACACAATGCGTGCCTGTGATTATCTAGTAGATATTGGACCAGGAGCAGGCGATAAAGGTGGCAAAGTTGTTGCTTGCGGAACTCCAGAAGAAGTAATGAAATGTGAAAATAGTATTACTGGACAATATTTAAGTGGTAAAAAAAGAATTGAAATTCCAAAAACTAGAAGAAAAGGCACTGGTAAATTTTTAAAAATAAAAGGAGCCGAAGAACATAATTTAAAAAATATTAATGTTGATATTCCACTTGGTACATTTACTTGTGTAACCGGTGTATCAGGAAGTGGTAAATCTTCTCTAATAAATGAAATACTTGTCAAAAAAGTATCTCAAGAACTATATCATAGTAAAGATAAACCAGGTAAACATAAAAAAATACTAGGAATTGAAAACTTAGATAAGATTGTTGCCATATCACAAAATCCAATTGGTAGAACGCCACGCTCAAATCCAGCAACATACACAGGAGTATTTGATGACATTAGAACACTTTTCACAACAACAAAAGAAGCTAAGATGTTTGGATTCGGTAAAGACAGATTTTCTTTCAATGTTAAAGGTGGAAGATGTGAAGCTTGTCGAGGAGATGGAGTTAAAAAAATTGAAATGCATTTTCTTCCTGATGTATATGTTCCTTGTGAAGTTTGTCATGGAACTCGTTATAATCAAGAGACACTTAACATAAAATATAAAGGAAAAAATATTGCTGAAGTACTTAATATGCGTGTATCAGAAGCCTTAGAATTCTTCGATAATGTTCCAAAAATAAAAAATAAACTAAAAGTCTTAGAAGAAGTAGGACTAGGTTATATTAAACTAGGACAAAGTGCTCCAACACTATCTGGTGGTGAAGCTGAAAGAGTAAAACTTGCTAAAGAACTTCAAAGAAAAGCCACAGGTAAAACCCTATTTGTCTTAGATGAACCAACTACCGGACTTCATACTGATGACATCAAGAGATTACTTGCAATTCTTCAAAGAATAGTAGATAATAAGGATACAGTAGTTGTAATTGAACACAACCTTGATGTTATAAAAGTTGCTGACTATATCATTGACCTTGGTCCAGAAGGTGGAGATGAAGGTGGAAATATTGTCGCAACTGGAACTCCAGAAGAAGTATCTGAAGTAAAAGAATCCTATACTGGACAATTTTTAAAAAAAATTCTTAAGAGGTGAGAAAGTGCAAATAGTACTTAAAGAAAAAAATAAATTAAGAATAAATAAGTTTATTGATTGGTTATTATATTTTATAGGTTATACAATTGTTTTTATTCTAGTAACCTCCCTTTTTGATAGTATAAAAATAGATAGTAATCATCTAATACTTTGGTCAATACTAATAGTTTTAATAATTTACTTATTAAATAAAACTATTAAACCAATATTAGTAACATTAACTATACCAATAACTGGAATTACTCTAGGTTTATTTTATCCTTGTATAAATGTCTTTATTTTAAAATTAGTAGATTGGTTATTAGGACCACACTTTCAAGTAACTAACTTATATATTGCTTTTTTTGCCGCCATTCTTTTATCAATTACCAATTTTATTGTTGAAGAAATAATTAAAAGTATTATTAATAAGGTGAAAGACCATGTCTGATACATTATTTAAAATAGGGCCTTTCTCTCTTAAATATTACTCTTTTTTTATATTTCTTGGTATGTTAGTAGCTTGCTTTCTAATTTTTAGAGAAGCAAAAAGGAAAAAAATAAATGAAGACTTATTAACTAATATTATATTTTATGGAATAATTATTGGAATATTAGGAGCAAGAGCTTATTATGTTCTATTTAACTTAGATTATTATTTAAAAAATCCCATAGAGATATTTATGATTTGGCATGGAGGTTTAGCAATTCATGGAGGTCTAATTGCTGGACTTATCTTTTTAATAATTTATTCAAAAAAACACAATTTAAATATATTTAAACTTTTAGATATTATTGTTGTTGGAGTAATAATTGCTCAAAGTATTGGTCGTTGGGGTAACTTCTTTAATCAGGAAGCATATGGTCCAGCAACTTCATTAAGTAATTTAAAAAGTATGCATCTACCAAATTTTATAATTAAAGGTATGTATATAGATGGCTCATATCATGAACCAACATTCTTTTATGAATCAGTTATTTCACTACTTGGTTTTATAGTTTTAATCTTAATTAGAAAACTAAAAAATTTAAAAGTAGGAACTTTAACAGGAATATATCTAATCTGGTATGGAATAGAAAGATTTATTATCGAGTCACTTAGAACAGACTCACTAATGCTTGGAAATATTAAAGTAGCTCAATTAGTATCACTTGTTTTTATAATATTTGGTATAATAGTAATAATATTTAGTTTTAAAAAGAATATTTTATATCATAAAGACAATTAAGAAGGAGGCAGTATATGTATAAAAAAGTAGTTGTCATGGGTGGAGGAACAGGAATGTCATATCTACTTAGAGGTTTAAAAGATTTTCCTGTTGACATAACAGCTGTAATTACCGTATCTGATAATGGAAGATCTACTGGTAAATTAAGGCAAGAATTTCACACTCCCGCTGTTGGAGACATAAGAAAAGTAATAACTAATCTTTCTCAAATTGATGAGCCAATTAAAGAAATGATGTCCTATCGCTTTAAAACATCAAGCGACTTGGATGGACATGCCGTAGGTAACTTAATATTAACAGCTATGTTAGATATTACAGGTTCTCTTACGGAATCAATTAAACAATTAAGTAAATTACTAGATGTTAGACATAAAGTCCTACCAATATCTGAAGACTCCGATCTAACATTAATGGGACTTGATAAAGATGGAAATATTATTGAAGGAGAAGAACAAATTACCGAAGCTCATCA
>OMUM01000151.1 GCA_900314225.1 uncultured bacterium
TGGAAAAATAAAAAGTTACGATACATTGTACCGTAACCTGTTTTCAAATGGAGCGATAGTTGTAGATATTTACAACTAAGATTCAAAGATAAATTGATATATAGAATTTCAATCACTAAATATATTTTAACACATAAATAATAAAAATAATATATCTAAAATAAAAAATATATGTTAAAATGTAATTATAGAAGGAGGATATTATGGGAAATGAAAATCTAAAACATTTAAAAAGTTTAATTAAATATTCTGATTTATTAACTACTACTTTAATGTCATTAATTATTCCAATAATTGGTTTAATAATATGGGGTATTATTTTATTTTTATATCGTGAAACAGGTAGTGGAGATTTATTGAGTCCATTATCAGAAACAATTTTGATTATAACACCACTTTGTATTCTTGCTATATTAGGAATTTATTATGCAATACGATTTTCTTTAGCTAAAAATAAATTATCTCAACAAGATTATTCTAATTTAAATGTTGATAGTAATCAAATTAATGATAATATGAATAAAGCAAATTCAATTAACACAATTCATTATATGTCGGATATTTTAAAAGTAGATAAAACAAATATTGGATTAGCTTTAAATTCATTAACCTTTATAAGTGCTATTTCACTATTTTCAAAAAATAATAAAATATTAAAGGAACATAATGAAATATTTGATAGTAAAGAAAAAAAATTAAATAATATTACAAAAATTTCAATTATAATCATCATATTGATTTTTAGTGTTTTACTTAATGGATTTGAAGTAATAAGTTCTCAAAATAATAAAGAAATGATTCAAAATAATATTAATTCTTTGAATGAAATACTTAAAAACAATTTTAATGATTATCAAATTCATGGGTTTAATGGACAATCGGTAATAAGTACTAAAAATTTTGACACTTTCGGAAGAGAATATTATATTCAAAATAATAATTATAAAATTAATTTTGAATTAAATAATAAAGCATTAATAAAAGAGTTTTCTTTTGATATTATGTATAATAATGATGATGTTTTAAATGAAGTTGAGATAAGTAATAAGCTAAATAATTTAAAAGATAAATTTGATAGTTCATTTTCAAGTTATTATTCATTAAAAGAGTATGAAAGTTCAGAAATTATATTAAATAATGAATGTTCTAATATTATAAATAATAAAACAATTGATACTATAAGTATTGATAAAGTTGATGTGAATAAACCATTAAGATATTTTTCAATTCACAATACAAACGAGAGACTAAAGGTATCTTATAGTTTTACAAGTTATGTTGATTAAAAAAATAAAGGTGATTATAGGCTGTAATCATCTTTTTCTTTTTGTTTATTCTCTATATTTTTACCATTAATATAGGTGTTATTTATATCTTTAATTGATTCTAAATCTAGAGCACCATGAGTATATAATTCTTTTGAAAATTCGAAATATTTATCTCTATCTTTATGAAACATTTTAGATTTTAAGAACTTAATTAGATTTGTAAATAGATTAAGATATTGAGATAATTGTTGTTTTAAAGAAGTATTTTCTTGTTTTAATTTAGTTATTTCTTTATCTTTTTTAGAGATGTTTTCTTTGAGATTATCTATTCTAATATTTAAAGCATTATTGCTTTCAGTTAGATATTTAATCTTATTTTTATTTTCAGTAAGTTCATCATTTACATTATTTAAAGTGATAGATAATTCATTGATATTTTGATATTCAATATTAGTTTTATCAACTTTATCAAGATAATTTATCAATTTATCTTTATCTTCTTCTTTAAGAATATAATTATCTTTTCTTAAAGGAGTAGTCTTTAAATTATTAATAATAGATTTAATATCATTAGTATTACTAGATAATTCTTTTGATTTATTATTAGCATTTTCTAACTTCTCTTTATTAGATTCTAATTGCTTTTTCATAACAGAATAGTTATCCATATCTTTAACATTAATATCTCTATTTCTACCTTTTTGTTTTTCTTTTAGATAGTAAGATAAGTTATATTCTTGATTAAATTCTTCTATACAAAGTATTCTCATTTTATCTTGCAATTTAATTAAAGATTCTTTAGTAAAGACATCAGATTTACCAACTTGTTTAGACATACCATTTTTATTTTTCTCCTTAATAGGTACACCAACAATATGCATATGTGGACTTGTTTCGTCGTAATGAATAATAGCAGAAGCTACTTTAAAATTAGGTACTAACATTTCTAAATCACTAACTTGTTTTGAATAAACATTACACATTTTCTTTTTATAATTATTATCTTTAGTATCCCAAAAAGTTTTATCTCCAAGTTCAATAATTATTTCGCAGGCTAAATCTTTTTTTTCATTATTAGAGATATTTTCAAAGTAATTTTCTATCTTCCTATCATTTCTTTTTTGTTTAGAATTGTATTCTAATCTTGCTTCTTCAAATTCATTTATGTATAAATTTTTAATATCATTATAGGGTGAAGTAGTACCTCTAACTATCTCAATTAATTCCTGATTATTATCATATTTTCTATAATTATGCTTATCAACTTTTGTTAATTGTCTTGCATTTTGAATTGCATTATTTGATAAAGAAGATGTACCACTTATGTTATTTTTACTATTTGATTTAGAAATGGTTTTTCTATTTTTATCACTACCTAAATGAAAAGAGTAAGCCATTTGTTCCATATATAACCACCAACCTTTTTGTAATTATCAAAAATACTAACCCCCTAGGAATTTTGTCATGTACCCACATTCGTGGTCATAACAAAATATCCTTGTGGGCATAAGGAATATTCCTTATGAATCCTTTTTACAATACTTTGTAATAAAAGCATATACTATATACTTTTAAAACTAAGTATTGAATAAGATGAAAATATTTTATAAAGCTAAAACATTTTCTTTTATATAAAATGCTATCGCCACTTCCAACTTTACAAGTCAGAACGTGCCACGCATTTTATTTATCTTCAAACCAGTCAGGATTAACAGGTTTAACCTTAATAGAGTGAGGCTCTTTTGTATATCTAACACTAGTGTTAGATTCATCAGGTATATAATCAAAAGCAGCGTCAATTTCAACTGGTCTGAATTCATTTTCTTCACGAATATAAAGTATTCCATATTTATATTCTTTCATTTTAATATCAGGATCAATTTTACAATAATCTTCAAGAGGAAATATTCTAACGATTGCTTTTTCATCTTTAACACAATTAAAGTAGAACATTCTTGTATCAACATAATAAATTGCTTCTTCAAATCCTACATCATAATATTGTCTTAATCTCATTATTAATTGACCAACTTCTTCATCTGGTAAATAATTACTCATTCTAAAAGTACCAGCAACATTACCAAGTAAGAAAGGAGTTTTAATATCTAAATAACCTTGATTCCATAATTCATCATAAGGTTTAATAAATGATTCTCTAAAATTTATTTTTGCAACATAAACTTCTTTACCACTAATACCTAATTTTATTTCATCAACATATCTCATAATAAGATTAGATTTTTCTTCTCTAGTATAATCTTTCCAAGTTTTAGTTCTTTCTTTATATTCTTTTTCTAATTTAATTTTATTAATATAATCTATATCTCGTTTTAATAAAATATCTTGAGGTGTAAATTTTAATTCATCATTAGAATTAGCATTTTCTAAATCAGTTTCTAATTTAGATAAATTTTTTTCAACTATTTTCTTTTCTTCATTGTATTCATCTATATCAAATGCACCATTAATATATGCTTTCTTAATTCTAGTTAGTTTATCTTTTTGTTTATTAATTTCTTTTTCAATTTGTTCTTTTGGTTCATCAAAGTTTTTGATAATCATAGGAACAAAGAATTGATTAACAATAGAATCATATTCAGTTAGTTCATCAACGAAAGTTTTAAAATGTTCTTCAACA
>OMUM01000159.1 GCA_900314225.1 uncultured bacterium
ATAAATCTAAAAAGAAGAAACACAAATAAAAATATTTGTGTTTTTATGATATAATGTTTAGAAAGTTATGAGAGTTTTAACGCAAGTTAAAACTCTTATAACGCTATTGTACCTAATTTCTGATGAAAAAGTCGTAAGGGGAAAGTAATATTTCTCTTTTCTTAATTTTTATAGATTTTTAAATTAGTGTATTTAAATATGATGAATAAAATTAATAAATCATCCATTTTTGAATAGATTTACCCCTTACCCCTAAGTTTGGAACCCTTAAATAATTAAACAAATTAGTCTGTACAGAGTCGATGAATATTATAATTAAAAGAATAAGTGAAATTTTTAGAACCACATTTTTCACATTTAAATTCATGAAATGTTCTAGATATAAATTCATTAGTTAATATTTTAGAAATAAGTAATCTACAAAATCTAATATTATTCTTTTTATTTTTATTACTAAGTAGTCCATAATGTTTAATTTTAGTAAAATTATTTGGAAGAACATGTAAAAGAAATCTTCTGATAAATTCTTCTGCAGTTATAGTCATAAGTTTTATTTTAGAATTATCTTTATAATCTTTATATTCAAATGTTATTTTACAATTTTCAATATTTTTAATTCTTTCATTAGAAATGGCAACTCTAAAGGAATATCTACCAACATACTCAATAACATTTTCAGCCTTGCCTTTAGGTGGTTCAATATAAGTAATCCATGTTTTATTATAAAGAGGTTCTAAAAATTTATTAAATGAATTTAAATCATTAAAATTAGTATTTAAATTATCAAATTCATGTTTTAAATAATATAAAAATTTCCCTCTAAATAAAGAAGACAAAACTTGAACTTTAAATAAATAATCTTTATCACAAGAAATCCAATGATTATTTTTTAGACCTCCACCAGTAACAATAGAATGAATATGAGGATGAAATTCCATAGTTTGGCCCCAGGTATGAAGAATAGAAGTAATACCAACTTTAGCACCAAGCCATTTTGAATCATTAGATAGTTCTAATATTGCTTCAGAAGTTGACTTAAATAAAATGTTATAACAATTTTTTTGATTAAAAAGAAATATCTCATTTAATTCATAAGGAACAGTCGTAATGATATGAAAATACTTAGAATCAAGTAGATAGCTAGATTCTTTCTGAATCCATTTTTCACGAGCATAGTTCTGACACATAGGGCAATGTCTATTGCGACAAGAATTATATCCAAAATATTCCTCACCACATTCTTCACAAGTACAAATATGATAACCTAATTCTTTAGTACCACAATTTCTAATAGCATTAAAGACCTTCCATTGTTCTTTTGATAACATATGTTTTTTAATATATTCATTACCATAGGTAATAAATATATCTTGGATAGTATATTTATGCATGTTTACTTACCTCGTTTAAAGGAGAATAAACATCTTTAAAGTTTTCAGCCATATGTAGATATATAGATGTAGTATTAATAGATGAGTGACCTAAAATGTTTTTAAGTTCCCAAATATCTCCGCCATTTTTAATAAACTCGGTAGCGTATGAATGTCTAAGTGTATGAAAAGTAATAGAATTATCTAAACCATTATTTTCTTTAATTTTTTGAAATGCACCTTTGATAGTAAATTCACTTATATAAGTGTTAATTCTATTTCTATACAAACCAGGGAAAAAATAATCATTATTTATTTTATTCTTATTTTGAATCCAATAAAATCTTAAAAGTTTTAAAGTAAAATCTGGAAGAGGAACATATCTTTCTTTATTACCTTTACCAATAACTCTAATTTTATGTTCCTTACTTAAAATATCAGAAACTTTTAAAGAAGCAACTTCAGAGATTCTAAGACCAGAACCATAAGCAAGAATAATCCAAAGTTTATGTTTTAAATTAAATTCAGAATTAAACATTTTAATGAAATCTTGTTTAGAAATAATTTTTGGAAATCTAGATGGAATTTTAGTTTGAGGGAGTAATACGTTACTAAACTCTTTATTAAAATTAACTAAATAATAATACTTAATAGCAGCACGATTAACATTAATAGTAGCAGCAGAACAACCAATATTAATAAAGTTTTTCTTAAAATACTCTAAAATATCATCTTCATTTAATTTTTCTAAATCCTTTCTCTTATAATAAATTTTGAATCTATTAATACAACTTAAATAGTTAGAAATAGTTCTATCTGAACACTTTCTTAGTAATAATAGATCTTTGACTTTTTGTAAATCTTCAGTCATAAAAAATACCTTCTTTCTATAATTTGTCAAAACAAATCACAAAAAAAGGCTTTATTTAATTGATAATTTGTATATAATATTAGGTAGCACTTGAGTTGTGTTTTGTTTTGATCGACATATATACTAAACTCTTGTGCTTTTTTTGTAAATATAAATCTATGTGAAACTAAAGACTTTTCGTCAGAAATTTGGTACAAT
>OMUM01000195.1 GCA_900314225.1 uncultured bacterium
ATCTACATTCTTCCACTGAAGACCTCTAGCTTCACCTCTACGAAGTCCACAATAGTATAATGCTTTATATAAACATCTCATTTGAATATCATCGACAACTGAAATGAATTTATAAAACTCTTCTGGTTTATATACATCCATTTCTTTTTTTATTGCACCAGGAGTTTTAAAAGGCTCTAATTTGTTATAAAACTTTCTTAAATTAAAATCCCATTGTTTTTCTGCATAATTACATATTGTTTTAATTAACTTTTGAATATCAGTTTTATATCTATCAGATAAATCAGTTTTATTCATCTGATTTCTCCAACGTTGATATATATCAGCATCTAAATCTACTAACTCTACATCCCAAAATAATTTCATAAAGTGAATTCTATCTCTATAAGTTTTAAGAGTAGTTGCTCTAATCTTATCTTTCTTATAGTCATATACTTTTAAATATGCTTGATAGAATGTTATATGTGGATTAACATCAATATCTTTATATTTATTTAAATATGCTTGTTCAGCTCTATATGCCTCATCATAAGTCATATATGCTTTTGATTGATGTTGATGTCTTTTACCATCTAGACCATATTCAGTTACTATGAATGCATATGATCTACCATCTTTAGTTATTCTATTTTTTGGTATTTTTCTAACAGACATTTATTATTTTTCCTCCTTTTCTAATGTCCCCAGAAAAATCAACGTCATATATATTTTATCATAATTCATAATCATCGGATTTATCCTTTGTTGATTTATTGTATCTAGGTTCATGTTTTCGATTAATATCTTGAACTTTATAATCCATTAGATCATGATTAACATTATCTTTATTAACATTTTTAAATACGAGTAGGTGAGCAATAGCTAAATAAGCACTATTAAGTTTTTCGTGAAATACATTTAATAATCTATTTAGTTTTGCTTTTAAAGATTGAACTTCTTCTGTAAGACTTTTAATAATACCTTTTTGCTCATTTATAATTCTTTCTTGATTAGCAATTACTTTTTCTTTATCAGAATAAGTTTTACCAGATTTAAATTGACTAATTTGATTCTCTAATTTTTCTATTTTTAGTTCTTTCTTTTCTAACTCGTTTTTAGACATTATATTTTCTTTTTTAATCTCTTTGCTATAATCAATTAGTTTCTCTACATCTTTATCTTTATACTTCTTAAAAATGTCTTTAGAAGGGTTTAAAAGTTCTTCTTCGTTTATATTTTCAATTTCTTTATTAGTTTTTATTTCAACCTCATTTATTCTTTTATTCATTTCTAATTCTTTATTTAATTTATCTATTTTATCTTCTAATACTTTTATATTGTGCTCAGCTTTATCTTGGTGATGTTTATTAGCACCAATTTCACCTCTATCTAATTCAAAACCTTTAGATGTTATATATTCATTATATTGGTCTTGAAGTCTAGCAAATGATGCTTTACCTCCGAGTTGTTTCCAAAACTCATCTGTATTTAGAAACTTTCCATATTCAATTTCATATATAGGTTTTCCTTTTTCATTTAGTTTTTGAATAGGAACATTCTTAATTGTATTGTGTTTAGTATATATTTGTTTAGTTAATCTTTTACCAGATTCATCTGTTTCAAAAACTTTTCTTCTTACATGATCTACTACTGGTAAAAAGTAGAAGTGCATATGTGGAGTATCTTCATCAAAATGTACTCCTGCATAAACTACATTTTCTTTACCGACAATATTCGACAAAAATCGATATGATTCATTAAAATATTCTAATACTGGTTCTGGTATATCTTCCTTAGATTTAATATCAGGGCAGAAGATAGGTTCTCCAATATGTTTACCTTCTACATGAACTCTTCCTGTATCTTTCATAGGTAATCCTAGTTTTCTAAAAAACTCTGGTCCAGATGTTACAACACAACCATTTAATATATTTGTATTATCTCCTTTATTGAAATGAATATTATTAGTATAAATAGTTTCATATACTTTACTAGATAGAGTAGGATGACCGTTGAATCCGACATATTCTATATTAAATTTAGTTCTTTCCTTATTATAATTTCCAGAACCTTTTCTATCATTTAATTCGACTCCAAGTCCACCAATATCTTTAGGCTTTATTTGATTCTTAAAAGTGATCACTTGATAATCTACATTCATTTTGTACTCCTTTCATAAATATTGGCATTCTTATTTATAAGTGTGCCATATCTCACTAGGGCACAGCCCGTGAGTTTAAGGTGATCCTTAAAAATCCCTTATGCTTGTTACAAAGTCAGAAGCCAATGAAATGGATTCAAAGGCTCCACTTGTGTAACAAGTGTTTTATCGAATTTATCAATTCTCTAAAACATGAAAATGTTTCACTATCGCCACTTTCATTTCTTCGAAACAAAACGTGCCACGTTACTCATTTTCTAAAGAAGGTTCTTCATA
>OMUM01000084.1 GCA_900314225.1 uncultured bacterium
TTTAAAATGATAAAAGTAAAAATTACCAATTATTATGCTATAATTAAATAAAGGAGATGATATATTTTTATGAAAAAAGTAACTTATGTAACTGGAAATTGGTCTAAAATAATGAGTGCTAAAAACATATTGGAGCCACTTGGAATTGAAGTTGACAATGTAAAAATGGAAACAACAGAAATTCAAGCTGATACTGTGGAAGAAGTTGCAATGCATTCTGCTAAAGAGGCAAGTGACAAATTAAAATGTGCGGTATTAAAAAATGACACTGGATTGTACGTTGAAGCATTAGGTGGTTTTCCAGGACCTTATACACATTATGTAGATGAAAGACTTGGTGAAGACGGACTATTGAAACTTCTTGAAGGAGTTGATAATAGAAATGCTTGTTTTATGGAAGCGTTTGCATATTGTGAATATGGAAAAGAACCTATTGTATTTAAGTCTATTACTAAAGGGAAGATAGCTAAAGAAAAATCTGGCACATATGGTTGGAGTTGGGATTTTATTTTCATACCAGATGGCTATGATAAAACAATGGGAAATTATCCTGATGAAGAAAGATGTCATGTCTGGAATACCGATGCTTATACAGAATTAGCTAATTACTTGAAAAATAAGGAAGATTAATAAAATGGAAGAAATAGGTTGTCATTTTAAATTTGAAAAAATAATTGGTAATATTTATCACAATACAAATTTACTACTAAGTTCTGGTAGAAATTGTCTAAAATATATTATTAATGAGAGAAATATAGCAACATTATTTCTTCCATATTTTTTGTGCGAAT
The DNA here is from genome assembly GCA_900314225.1 of uncultured bacterium. Lineage (GTDB taxonomy): Bacteria > Bacillota_I > Bacilli_A > RF39 > UBA660 > UBA3789. The sequence goes on from OMUM01000084.1 coordinate 792, forward strand.
CATTAAGTGAAGTATGTATATCTGAGAATGTAAAAATAGAATTCTATCATATTGATAATAATTTTATGCCATTAGATATTGATGAAAAAAAACTAAATGACACAACCTATATTTACTTAGTAAATTATTATGGATTATTTAGAGAGGATATTAAAAAAATAGTTGATAAATATAAATATGTAATTATTGATAATACTCACGACTTCTTCAATAAAGATAACTATGGTGTAGATGTTATATACAATTATAGAAAATATTTTGGAGTTCCTGATGGAGCTTGTATAGTTAGCGACGATTTAGTTCCTAATTCTAAATACTCAAAAGGTAAAAGTTTAGATAAAGTGATTGAGATGCTATCAAGAGATGAAACAGGGGAATACTTTCATTATCCAACATTTTTAGAGGCTGATAAACATTTTAAAAATGAAGATTTGTGTTACATGTCTAATTTTACTGAAAACTATTTACGTGCAATAGATTATGATACAGTATTAAAAAATAGATTAAGAAATTATGATATGCTTTATAAAACACTAAAAAAATATAATCAATTAGATTTATCGTCAAAGCAACTAACATATATGTATCCTTTATTAGTATCTGATGGTGAATCTTTAAGAACTTATTTAAAAGATAATAATATTTATTCATTACGATTATGGGCCAATATAAATTGGAATGGTGCTAATTCAGATGAAATTAAAAAAGCAGATAATATGGTGCTATTGCCAATAGATCAACGTTATTCAGATAATGAAATGGAATATATTGCAAACGTAATTGATAATTATTATTCAAATAATCATAATAAAGGCAAAATTTTAGTTAGGGGGAAATAATGAAAGAAAAAAAGAAGAAAACATTCGGATTATTTTCAAATAATGAGGAAATCAATGGTATTTTAAACAGTATAAAATCAAATTCTAAAGTATATTTAAAATTGATAACAGGATTACAATTGCTAGGTAATTTTGAAGGAAAAGCAGAGATTGATTTCTACGATAAAACAGATAATGAAGAAGAGAAAAAAGTAAGACTTTGGTGTACTGATTCTAATGATGATATATTTGTATTTTATGTATATTCTTCAGATAGAACTGATTTATTAAAAATCACGAAAGAAACAAACGAAGAAACGTTAGAATATGATTTATCATTAGCAAAAAAAATTCATTCTTGACTCTGATAATATTAATTTTACTAGGACTAAACAAATTTATTGTTTTAAATTTGGAAGATTAATAACTGATAGTAATAACTTTTATAGTTTATTTTTAAGAGATGACATTGGTTATCAAATACAAGGAGATTTAAATGCAAACGTTGTAAGAGAATTGTTAAGTGAATTAAATAAATTAGAAAACTTACCAAAGCTCACTGATTACTTAAATATTTTTGAAAGAATTTTGACTGCTAAAGATATCCAATTTTCTATATTATCAATATCTGCATTTAAAGATTTTAAAAATCTAGGCTCTATAACAATTTCTAATGAAGAAGTACATCAAAAAAAATTAATTAAAAATAAGGAATCTTAATATAAAAATACAGGACATATTAACTTAAATATTAAAATATAAAAATAACCCTAATAGTCAATGACTACTAGGGCTTTCTTTTACTTATTTAATATAGCATAACAATAATCATATACATATAAGTGCTTGTTTATGTCTTTATTGATAACTTTATTTTTAAAATCCGTTTCAAAGATATTAAATAGCATTTCTATTGAAAAATTTTTCTTTTCTTTTTCAGTAAGTTCTAAATACTTGGCTGAAAGAAATAATAAGTTTTTATATTTAGCAAAATTAACAATAGTTTTACTATAACTTGGATCAAGTTTATTTAAAACTTCTTTTAATAGTATAATCATATCTTTAGTATTAAAATTAATATCAAAATTTTTATTTTCTAATAGATATATTGCTAATCTTATTTTATCAACATTACTTAAATTATCATACATATCTAATAAATCAATTACTTTTTCTGTATTTTTATCTAACAACATATTTTACCTCTTTTCCTTATTTTATGGGCTATAAGCAACTTTTCTTAATTACTACCTGTGTCTTCATCACATTCATCCAACTCTTTGTCTCATGCCACCAGATAAACTATTGGGATATTTATTTATAAAATCTTCTAAGCCATAATCTTTTAATAATTTTAATACATAATTTTTTCTTTCTTCTGTAAGCATATTTTTTATTTCTAAACCAATCAAACAATTATCTAAAATAGTTCGAAATGGTAATAATGCATCATCCTGTAACATATAAGCTAAACTAACATCATCTGGACAGATTATTTCTCCATCTGATTTATTTATTATTCCAGCTAATATTGATAAAAGAGTAGACTTTCCACAACCACTAGGTCCAACAATTGCTACTATTTCACCTTTATTTATAGAAAAATTTATATTTTTTAAAGCAATAATTTCACTATCTTTTGTATGATAAATTTTACTTAAATTTTTTACTTTAAGTATTTCCATATACAACCTCCAAATCATATTATTCTATGTATTTATTAATAAAATGTTTATTATAAAAATCATTAGAAAAAGCCCTTAATCAGGCTTTATTATTTTATTTTATAAGTTAATTTATCATAATCTACTTTTTTATTTAATTCTTTATAGTCAATCATAATATCTTGCAAATGATTAAAAGATTCTTTTGAAAAATTAGTACTTTTAGGCCATACATCTATTTCTCTATATTTAGCAATTGCATTTTCAAGTTCTTTTAAACTAGTATTAGAAAATTGTTTTTTTATTACCCTAGCAACATCTTCATTACTATGATTATGTAAGTATTGAAGTCCTTTTCTAATAGCTAAATCAAAATTTTTTATAATTTCTTTATTTCCTTTTATATAACTATTTCTAGCAGAAAATGATGTATATGGAACAATTCCACCTAGTTTACCAACACTTTCTACGATATATCCATAACCTTGTTTTTCTACTTGTGAAGCAGTTGGTTCAAATAAAGTAACAAAATCTCCTTGTCCCCCAATAAAAGCTCCACTCATAGCAGCAAATGCAATTGAAGTATCAATATTAACATCTTTTCTAGGATTAATATTATTTTGTTTTAATGCATATTCAAGAGTCATTTCTGGCATACCAGCTGCTCTTCCTCCAATAATTGTTTTTCCAACTAAATCTGATAATTTAAAATCTTTAATTTTTTTCCTTGAAACAATAAAAGTTCCATCTTTTTGTGTTAATTGAGAAAATGTTTTCAAGTAATCTTTTTCATGAGAATTATAAACATAAATTGTTGCTTCACTTCCACAAAGTCCAATATCTGCGTCACCTGATAGTAAGGAAGCAGTAACTTTATCAGCTCCATTTGTAAGAATTAAATCAATATCAATTCCATAATCTTTGAAATAATCTTTTTCAATTGCTACATACATAGGAGCATAAAAAATAGTATGAGCAACCTCAGCCAAAATTACTTTTTTATTAGTGGATTTTTCCTTATTAAAATTAAATAGAACTGATGAAACTGCTAAAAAAAGTAAGCAAATAAAAATAAGATAACCAAATATTTTTTTCTTCATAAATCTCCTCCAAAATATTGTATGAGAGAATTTCTAATATGCTATAATTATTATTGAAAGGAATGATTATCATGAATCTAATGTTTATATCAGATATACATGGAATAAAAACTAATTTAAAAAAAATAAAAGAAAGATATAAAGAATTAAATTGTAATAAATTAATTGTTTTAGGAGATTTATATTATATTGGACCAAGAAATCAAATGAAAGATGGATATGACATACAATATATTAAAGAATTTTTAGAATCATTTAAAGATGATTTAATTTGTTTAAGAGGAAATTGTGATTCAGAAGTAGACTTAATGGTATCTGACTTTCCTATTATTAATGAACTTAGTTTGATTAATATTGACTCTCATGATATCTATCTAACTCATGGTCATATATATAATAAAAATAATTGGCCTAAAGAAAATAGTATATTAATATATGGTCATTTACATATACCATTTATAAAAGAAGAGAAAAAAAACTTATTTATAAATCCTGGTTCAATTTCACTACCTAAAGAAAATAACAATCCAACATATTTAATATATTCTAATAATAAATTTACTATTTATGATATAAATGACAATATAATTGCTGAAAAAATAATAGATAAGAAATAAACCTAGTAAAATTCCAACAAATGTAGTTAAATTAATAATTTACCTTGCAAAATAAATATAAAAGTGTTATAATATAGCCAATCAGTGAGGGGTGGGTAAAATGAAGAAAAAAATTAATTTAAAACAAATTATAACATTATTAATAACATTTATTGTAACATTTACATCTGTTATAAATGTAAATGCTACATCAGAAACAATCCAACTAGGAGATGCACCATATGTTAATGAAAGATATATTGCTAATGTAGGTTTCTTTCATAAACAAACAACATCAGGACAGGAATTATATTGTTTAAATATAAGTAAAGCAACTGCTAAAAATACAACAGCCACATTAGTTAGAAATAGTAAGTATGTTGATGGAGGAATAGTCTATATCTTAAAAAATGGTTATCCTAATAAATCAATAACTGGTAATAATGACAAAGATTATTATATTACTCAAACTGCTGTATGGTGGTATCTAGATGAAATACATGGTTCACAAAATTTAGGTGAACAATTTAAAGAATATGGATCAGAAACAACAAACGGTAAAGGAATGCGTGAAATAATTAAGAAATTAGTTAATGAAGCTATACAACATAGAAATGATTCTACAAATACTACTAGTGAGTTATCTTTATCTTCTGATACAACAATGACTTTAACAGATGGCTATTATATTTCAAACAGCATAAAAGCTGAAAAAGCTAGTAATATTAGTTCATACAAAATAACAATTTCAGGAGCTCCTACAGGAACAAAAATAATAAAAAATGGTGAAGCTGAAATAGATTATAGCCAAGGATTAGAACTTAGTGCTAGTGATACTTTTAAAGTAAAAGTACCAGCAAGTTCAGTGACTGATACTACAGCAAATATTACAATTACAGCAACAGCCTCTGGAGCAACATCTTATGCCGCATATGAATATCAACCAACAAACACTAATATGCAAAATGTTGCTTTATTAGAAAAAACTCCACAAAATGTAACATCAACAATAAAATTAACAATTTCATCATCAAAAGTAGTAGTTATAAAAATGGACCAAGATACAAAACAACCTTTAGCCGGTGCAAAACTAGTTTTAAAAAATTCTAATGGAAATATTATTACTAGTTGGACAACAACAACATCTGCTCATGTAATAAGAAATTTAGCTAATGGAACTTATACTATTGAAGAGGAAAGTGCACCTACTGGTTATATAAAAAGTAATCAACCAATAAGTTTTACAATTGATGATGAACACAAATCACACCAAGTAAATTTTCTAAATACAAAAGAAATAACAGTTCCAAATACAGCATCTGCATCTTCAGTTATCATAACAATTTTAGGTATAGTAATTTTGATTAGTGGAGTAGCATATGTATACAAAACAAGAAAGAATGCCTAAAAATAAGAAAAATGAGTCTTTTTTTCAAACTGCATTTTTGGGAGCAATGATTGCCTTATTAGGTGGTTTTCTTTTATCCTATAACTATATTCAAAAGCAAAAAATTATGGCTTATGATTATATGTCAAATACTTTCTATGATGGTGAAAAAGTAGCCATTAGAAAGAATATAGAAGCTAAAAATACATCAACAGAGCAAGCTAATTCACAAACTCAAAACACCGAAAATGTAACACAAGCAGATAATTCATATATAGGTTATCTGAACATACCTAAAATTAATTTAACAAAAGGCTTTGTCGATATAAATTCAGCTGACAATACAGTTGAAAAAAATATTATGGTTGTTGAAGGTTCTGATTATCCAAATGTCGATAAAGGAAACTTCATAATAGCTGGTCATTCCGGAACAGGATGGAAAGCATTCTTTAATGACTTAAGAAAATTGACAGAAGGCGATACTGCCAAAGTTACATACAAAGGAGTTACTTATACATATCAGATAGTTAATATATATACTCAACCTAAAACTGGAAAACTTGCTATATATAGAAACTATGATAAAACAACATTAACATTAATAACATGTACAAATAACGATTCAACAACACAGACAATATATATTGCAGAACTTATTAACAAAGAAGAATAAAAATTTATTAGGGGGGAATGGGAAATGAGTAAATTATCATTTTTAGATAAATTACGTATACTTTTTGATTTATCAAAAAGTTCAGTACTATATTTAATTATTTTAATTGCACTAATATCTTTAGGAATAGTTTTAATATCAAACAATAGAAAAAATGAAAAAAGAAATAAAACTATTTATATTAGCATATCAGTATTTATTCTTTTTACATTAATTATCATGTACCATTCCTCTTTAGGCAATATGTTTCAATACATGATGGAAAATTTCTTCGTTGTATTGTACTTCCCAAATTTAGCTATTTATTTAGCAGCATTAATCGCAACAAATATAATATTATGGATTAGTATTTTTAGTTATAAATCATCAAAACAAATAAAAACACTTAATACTATAGTTTATATTATCATGAATTATTTATTAGCATTACTTTTAAATGTTATAAATAAAAATAATCTTGATATTTTTACAAAAAAATCTGTCTATACTAATGAAAATGCTACTGCACTTATTGAATTATCATCAACACTATTTTTTACTTGGATAATCTTTTTAATTATTTATAAAATAATATTAATTTATTTAAGAAAAGATTATAAACCTAAAGTTAAAAAAATACTTATCAAGAAAAGAGTAAAAAAATTACCAGAGAATTTCTTACCTGTAACTAGCCCATCTTATATATATGGTGAAGCACCAAAGAAACCAGTAGTTGAACAAGAAAAACCTGTAATGATAAAAGAAAATATAAATAATGAAGTAAATGAATATGAAAAAATGTTAACACTTGATGATTATAAACGAGTATTAAAATTATTACAGAGTCAAACAGAAAAGAAAAAGCAAGAAACAGCGATTAGAAAAGACCTAGAAATAGAACAAAAGAAATATGATGATTTAATTAAAAAACAACATAAAAATGAACAAGCTAAATATGAAGAATTATTAAACTTATATAGATAACCATTCTACAAGACTAGAATGGTTTTTCTTTTCTATTACAGATATTTCATGTATAATAATAAATAAAGACGAGGATGTGTAATAATGAACTTAGATGAATTAAACGATAAACAGAAAGAAGCTGTTCTATATAATGATGGACCTCTTTTAATAATAGCAGGTGCAGGTGCTGGAAAAACAAAAACTTTAACTACAAAAATTGCTTATTTGATAGAAGAAAAAAATGTAAATTCACTTAACATTTTAGCAATCACTTTTACTAACAAAGCAGCTAAAGAAATGAAAGACAGACTATATAAAATAATTGGTTCAACTGCCAAAGAAATTCAAGTATCAACATTCCATAGTTTTGGTTTAAAACTCTTAAGAGACAATTATAATTATCTAGGTTATGATAAAAATTTTGTTATTATGGATAGCGATGATTCACTAACTGTTGTTAAAAAGATAATCAAAGATTTAGACTATGATCAAAAAGTGTTCAATCCAAGAGCCGTTAGAAATATTATCAGTAGTTGTAAGAATGCAATGACTTCTCCCGAAGATTATGAACATTATGCAGTAAGTGATTATGAAAAAGGAGTTTATGAAATATATTCTAAATATAATAAAAAATTAAAGAAAAATAACTCCGTTGACTTTGACGATTTACTTTTACTACCAATAAAACTATTTAAAAAATATCCAGAAATATTAAATAAATATCAAGAATTATATCAATATATTTTAGTAGATGAGTATCAAGATACTAATGAAGCTCAGTATATTTTAACAAAAATGCTAAGTGTTAAAGGAAGACATATAACTTGTGTTGGAGATGATTCTCAAAGTATATACAGCTTTAGAGGCGCAAATTATAAAAATATCTTGAATTTTGAAAAAGATTATCCTGATGCCAAAATAATTCTACTAGAACAAAATTATCGTTCGACTAGTACAATTCTAGATGCCGCTAACCAGGTAATTAGAAATAATAAGATGCGTAAAGAAAAAAATCTTTGGACAGCTAGAGGAAAAGGTGAAAAAATAAAATATTATCGAGCCTTTAATGAAAGAGATGAAGCTTTATATGTCATCAGAAAAATTAAAGAACTAATAAATAAAGGAGTAGACTATCAAGATATTGCTGTTCTTTATCGTACTAATGCTCAATCTCGTGTACTAGAAGAAGAAATGTTAAAAGAAAATTTACCATATCGAGTAATAGGAAGTTTCTATTTCTATTCAAGAAAAGAAATAAAAGACTTAATTGCTTACTTAAGATTAATTCATAATTCTAAAGATAATGTATCTTTACTTAGAGTAATTAATACACCTAAAAGAGGTATAGGATTAAAAACAATAGAAAATCTAACAAAAAAAGCTGATGAAAATGGAACAAGTATTTATGAAGCAATATCTAGTGGAAAAGAATTAGAATTTAAAAAATTAATTGAAGATTTAAAAGAAGTATCCGAAAAAATAACTTTAACAGAATTAATTGATAAAGTATTAGATGCTTCTGGTATGAAAAAAGAACTAGAAAGTGAAGAAACACTAGAAGCTGAAATTAGACTAGAAAATTTGGAAGAATTTAAATCAATTACTAAATCATTTGAAGAACGTGAAGGATTAGTTTCACTAGAAGATTTTTTATTAGAAATTAGTTTAATAAGTGATGTAGAAGAATATAAAGATGATCCTAATAGAATAAGTTTAATGACAGTTCACTCTGTTAAAGGACTTGAATTTAATCATGTTTTTGTAGTTGGTATGGAAGAAGGTATATTCCCTCACATGAATTCACTCATGGATAATGGTGAAATTGAAGAAGAAAGACGATTATGTTATGTAGCAATTACAAGAGCAAAAGATGATTTACATTTAGTTAATGCTAGACACAGAACATTATTTGGTAAAGAACAAATAAATCCAGTAAGTAGATTCATCAATGAAATTGATAAAAATTTATTAGAAACAAATGCTGAAGAAGAACTTCCTAAACAAAAAATAAATACTAGTAAAATGTTTAGAGAAGAGGATGTTGATTATCATGTTGGGGACTATGTCTACCATGAAACATTTGGTACTGGAAAAGTAACAGAAGTTACTAATACCTTAGTAACAGTAGCTTTTAAACATCCACATGGAATTAAAAAATTAATGAAAAACCATAAAAAATTATCAAAAGTTACTAATTAGATATCAAAAG
>OMUM01000007.1 GCA_900314225.1 uncultured bacterium
TTAATATTTTACCAATTTTAGTCATATTAACACCTCGAATATAATATATGATATATTTTATTAAATGTCAATATATATTTATTGTTTCTCAATAAAGGTGTTTGTAAAAAACAAATTTAATTAAAACTTGCATTTAAATCAATATTACTATAAATAATTAAATTATTCTCAGAACTACTTTTAGTAGCACTCTTTTTATTATAAGAGAATTTTGTACTAGAAAAAATTTTGGCTAAAGTATTAAACATACTATTATCAAGTACACCATTAGTGTTTTTTATCATTCCAGTAACAACAACACCATCATCAATTGTTGAAACATAAACTGCTACTTTTCCCATGGATGAAGTATCATATAAAATACCTGCGAAACTTTTTTTATCAATAGAAAATTCTAGGCTATCACTATAAGATGGGTATTCTTTTTTAAAATAGCTTAAGTATTCATCATAACTATTATATGAATCAACTTTTATATTAAAAGAATAATTATCATTTTTCATGACAACACCATAATCTTTAGAAATAGATGATTTAAATTTGTCTGGTACATAAAATTTATAACCATCATATTCAATATAATTTTTATTAATATCTTCAATTTTACCAGATGTATTTAGATTATCAATTCCAGTAACATTAACAATAATAGCTCCTAAAAAAATAATAATTAAAAAAATAATAGATAAATAAATAATAGGATTACTTCCCTCTTCTAATTCATTTTCATCAACACTACTTAATTCATTATTATTTTTCATAATTTTAGTGCCACAATTTGGGCAAAATTTTTCATTATCATTTACAATATTACCACATTTTATACACTTCATAATTAGTCACCATACAAACTATTTTCAATATAAGAATAACATAGTACGTTAAAAAAAAGAAGAAATTTAATAAATAAATTTCTTCTTTACACTATTTAGCAATCTTATATACAAATATTGTTGTATCAGCATTATCACTAGCAAAGCCTTTATAATTCTTTGATAAATTAGTAAGAGTTTTCAATTTGTTTTTATAATTAACAGCCTTTTCTCCATAATTTGCTAATTGATTTATTCCTTCACTATTTATTTTACTAATACCATTAGCAAGTTCACTTGTACCACTACTTAATTCATTAGTTCCACCTACAAGTGTTTGTGTACCTGAATACAATGCTTCAAGACCAGATGTAAGACTTTCAGTACCACTATTTAAGGTAGTAGATCCAGCATAAATTTTAGATAAACCCGCATATAAACTCTGAGCTCCTGATTTTGTCATTGATGTACCTTCATTTTGTAACCTTGATAAATAACCATCTAGTGTTGTTAAAGCAGTATTTATTTCAGAAAGAGAGGATTTCAAACTATCTACCATTGTATTAATTGAAGTTTTATTATAAGTAAGTAAAGTTATTAAACCAACATTGTTATCATAACTTGCTGCAAGAGTTTTATATGTATTGTCATCAATTAAAGCATTTGAATGAGCATATTCTAGTTTTGTACTAAAATCATTGCTTGTAATATCAAGATATTTACTTACTTTAGCATCAACACCTGCTGCTATCTGTTGATTACCAGTAGTTAATTTATCAATAGTAGCCTGATTATTTTGTTGTAATTCAGTAACTTGTTTTAATTGTTCTTGCATCGCACTTGATTTAGCAGTAAGATTATTCTCTTGTTCTTTAATTCCAGCAATAATTGTTTGTAAGTTAGTATCAACTTTTCCGGTACCATCAGCTAATGCTTTAGCTCCATCAAGTGATTGTTTAATACCAGAATTTAGAGAACTAGCTCCATCATTTAATTTCTTCGAACCATCTCGAGCACTTTTAGTTCCACTATTTAACTTATTTACTCCATCTTTTAAAGAAGCTGTACCATCATTTAATTTATTAGCACCACTTTCTAATTGATTCATAGAATCTTGTAATAAATTAAGAGAACTATTTAAACTATCAACTTTATCTAATGTAGATAAATCAACTTCACTAAGTAATTTAGGCGTAATTACAAAATAAATTTCATTTGTTGAAAAGTCTGTTGTTTTATAAGATATTGTTAAAGTATCTAAATCTTTAAAATTACTTAAATTAGTAGATTCATATAATCCTGGAGCAGAAATACCGGTAACAACATTTTTAGTTCCTGTACTAACTACTTTACCTGTAGAAATACTAATATTAGAATTATTTTCTCCATCAATTAACATTGTAGTACTTACAACAAATGGAGTATACATACCACTTTTACTATCAAAACTATTATTAGTAAAATTAATCTTCATTGTAATAGTACCAGATTTACCTTTAATATCTCTTGGTTTAACTTCCTCACCATCTAAATAATATTTAATATTTACTTTTACAGGTAATTCATCATTATATTTACCAGAATAGAAAATATCTTTTCCAGTAGATTTCCAAGTTAGTTTTTCACCATCTCTTGTAAATTTTTCATGTCCATTTAAATTTTTAATATTTTCTAAATAAGTATAATCTTCTATATCTCCTTTAGAAATATCTGTAAGTTTAGTATTAATAGTAGTCTTTTTAACATTACCACTAACTCCAAGTGTTGAATAAATTGTCTCTGTCTTAGTAAGAGCAAAAGCATTAAATGGATTAGCAAGTAATACAGTTGCTAAAGACAAACTAATAATTTTATTAATATTTTTCATATTTTAACCCTCTTTCTTAATTTTAGTAGTTGCTTGTATAAACTTATCAAATATCATTAATAATGATGGTAAGAATAATACAACAACCAACATACTTATAATTGATCCTCTAGCAAGTAAAGTACAAATTGAACCAATCATATCAATTTTTGTATATAAACTAACACCTATAGTTGCAGCAAAGAAACATAGTGCTGACATTACAATTGATGGAACTGTAACTTTTAATGTATTAGACATAGCCTTTTTCTTATCTTTATTTTTTACTCTTTCATCTAAATAAGTTGTACTCATTAATATTGCATAATCAATTGTTGCTCCCAACTGAATAGTACCAACCACAATACTAGCAATAAATGGAAGTGTCGATCCTGTATAATAGGCAACTGCCATATTACAAAATATAGCAAACTCAATTGTAAATATCAAAATAATTGGTAAACCTATAGATTTTAGTACAAATAACATTATAATGAATATAACAGCAATTGAAGTATAATTAACCATTTTAAAATCATGATCAGCTGTAACAACAAGATCTTTCATAAGTGGTCCCTCACCTGCTAAAATAGCTTTTTTATCATACTTTTCAAGTACTTTATTTACATCAGTAATTTGATTATTTAATTTATCACTTGCAATTTCATATTTAGAATTCATTATAATTAATTGATATTTATCGTTATCCAATACTTTCTTAACTTCACCTGGAAGTAAATCATCCATACCAGGTTCAAGTAAAGTATTAGGAGCAATTACCATATCAATACCTTTAACTTCTTTTAATTCTTTTACTAAGTCATTAACATCATCAGCTTTTACATTTTTATTAATAATAGCAATCTCTGGAGATGTAATACCAAATTCTTTAGCTAATTTACTATTGGCAACATTAAATGCTAAATCTTTAGGTAATGAATTATCAAGTTTATAATAAACCTCAACATTTTTATTACCAATATAAGCAGGTATCATCAAAACTAAGAATATTATAAACATAACTATATAATGTTTGACAGAAAATTTTTGTAATTTTCTTAATTGTGGGAATACAACTTTATGAGTAGTTTTATCAATTAATTTATCAAAAGTAAGTAGAAATGCTGGGAATATAGTAAGAACACAAATAAGTCCAAATAATACTCCTTTTGCCATTACAATACCAATATCAGTACCAAGAGTTAAATCCATTGTACATAGTGCTAAAAATCCAGCAAAAGTAGTTAAAGATGAGCCAATAACACTTTTAAATGTCTCTTGAATAGCTATACTCATAGCTTCCCTATTATTCTTAGAATTCTTCTTAGACATTTCATATTTATTATATAAGAATATTGAGAAATCTGTTGTAACACCTAACTGTAGTATTGCTGCTATTGCTTGAGTAATATAACTAATTTGTCCTAAGAATATATTAGAGCCCATATTATATAAAATTGCTATACCAATATTTGCAAGTAAGAAGAATGGAACTAGATAACTATTAGTAGCAATCATTAAAACTATAATACAAAGAACAACAGCTATTGCAATATAAGCAAATATTTCTTGATCAGACAAATTCTTAGTATCGAGAACCATTGAAGTCATACTACTAACACTTGATGCATCTTTAACGGTTTCACGTAATTTACTAACAGCTTCCAATGTTTGGTCTTCACTTGTAGATCCTTTAAATGTAACCATAATTATACTTGTATCACCATTATATAATTTATCAAGTACTTCATCAGGTAACATTTCTTTTGGAATAGATACTCCAACTACATCAGCCACACTAGCAACCATATTAACTCCATCTATCTTTTTAATCTTTTTTTCAAGTTGTAGTACTCTATGTGTATCAGAAGCATCAGTCATCACGAAAGCATAAGATCCTATCCCAAATTCATCCGTTAGTATATCTTCACCCTTAATTGTCTCATACTCTTTAGGTAAGTAAATTAAAATATCATAATTAATTCTTGTATGTATATAACCAATTATTGCTGGTATTAGAATTAAAAAACCAACAACTAATATCAAAATATTATGTTTTGAAATCCAATCAGCAAATTTCTTCATTTTTATTCCTCCTCACGCTTTATAATTCTATGCATTAGCAAGAAAAAATCAACATAATAACAAATTATATGTATGGTTATGCAACAAAAAATGATATTTTGTATACTTATTTTAACAACACATGTATGTTTATCTTTACAATGGTAGTTTTTCAAACTATAATGTAGCTAGGTGATGAAATATGATGAAAAAAGAAGATTTGCGTGTAATAAAAACTAAAGCAAATTTATATAGAGGGCTTATAGATCTAATGAAAGATAAACCTTTTGAAGAAATTAAAGTTTCAGATATTTGTAATAAATCAATGATTAATAGATCAACATTTTATGATCACTTCAATGATAAATATGAATTATTGCAATCTCTAATTGATGATTTAAAAGAAGAATTAGAAAAACAACTAGAAGTAAAAAAAGAAACTAAATCTATAAAAGAATATTATATTGAATCATGTGAGTTATTACTTAATCATATAAATGATAATCTAAATATTTACTCATCAGTAATAAAAAATAATACTAATTCAATTGCTCATGATATGATGATAGACTCTCTTCTTAAATCAGTTACTGATTATGTTAATAAAAATTACATAAATGAATCAGATATACCAACAGAAAAAATAGTATTATTTTATGTAAGTGGCATAGTAAGTGTTTGTCTTGAAGAAATGAAAAATCCAAATACATTTAATAAAGATGACATGATTAAATTTGTTGAATACTTAATACCAATACCATCATTTTTAAAACCAATTAATAATTAGTTTTAGACAAAAATCTCGGAAATAAATTACCGAGATTTTTTATTATATTTTATAAATTTTCTAACTAACTATAAAAAATATACAATAGTAAATATACCAACAATTAACAAATAAATAGAAAATTTCCAAAGACTACCTTTTTCTACTAGCTTAGTTAACCATTTATAAGAGTAATAAGTAAATATAAAAGCAAATACCATTCCTATTAAATAATATCCTAAAATAGAAATTTCCACTCCACTTCCAGCAAAATCTTTAACTCCTAATAATATAGTTGCAACACTGACGGGAAAATATAGCATAAACGTATATTTTAAAGATGCTTTTCTATTTAATTTACATAGTAAACAACCAACTAAAGTCATACCACTCCTAGAAATTCCTGGTACTAAAGCAATAGCTTGACATATACCAATTATAATTGCATCACGATATGTAATATCATTATCATCCTTTTTACCATTAGACTTCATAACCAATAATAAAGCCACTCCAGTAATCAAAAAACCAAATCCAACTAAATATACGTTTTTAGCAAGTAATTTCTCTAATGGATCTTTTAAAATAAATCCTAGTATACCTACAGGAATAGATCCTACAACTATTAACATACAATATTTAAATTCATTATAACATTTCTTACCCTTACTACTAATATATGTAAAAAATCCCTTAATCAATCTTATAATATCCTTATAAAAGATAATAAATATCGCAACAAAAGAAGCAAAATTAAGAAATATTTCTAAATTTAAATCATTAAACATATTAGTATTAAATAAATTCTTAAATAAAAAAATATGTCCACTACTAGAAATAGGTAATGGTTCAGTAAACCCCTGTATAATACCTAAAATAATATATTTTATAATTTTCATATATCCTCCTATAACATAATTAATTATATAACAAAAATATTCCAAATAAAATATAGATAACAAAATATAAAAAATACGTAACTATAAATTTATTTTTATAAACTAAATCATCAATTAAATAAAATAATAAAGATCCAAAGCTTATAAAAATATAAAATAATAAATTATCAGCAAGTATATAACTTAAAATTAAAATTATAAACAATCTTATAACATCAAATATTTTATTTATATTATTAAATATATTAGTTGCCTGAAATATTATGCTTAAAATATTAATTAATATAGTAAATCCAAATAAAATCCATTTCAAATTACTCTTTAATAGTAAAATCAAATAAATAATAGTCATACTAATAAATACATATTTAAAACAATTACTTATTCTTTTTATAGGAATAGATTCATAACTTTTACCAAAATATATACTTAATAATATATAATAAGAAATACCAAATATGCCTATTAAAGATTTAAATATAATACCAAAAGTATTACTAAAAAGAATGTTAATTAATGTAAATATAAATATAATGCTTGCTAATAAAATAGATAAAATCATTTTAAATTTACTATTCATATTATCACCTATTATCTTCGGCTTTTTCATGTTCGTATTTATACTTTTTTACAATTTCATATAAATATTGCATATTTTTATCTAATTCACGTATCTCCTTAGCACGACTTTCTAAATCATTTTTTATTTCTTCTGGCAAATCGTCTGGTAACTTATAACAAAGTTTATGATCTAAACTAGCCCAACAATCCATCGCAATAGTTCTAATTTGTATTTCTGCCTCAATAAATTCAACATTATTTAATAAATGAACAGGTACAAGAACATTAATATGATAGCTAGAATAACCTGTATCTTTTGGGTTTTTTATATAATCGCTTTCTTCTTTAACAACAAATTCATGACTTGATTTAATCATATGAACGATCTCATATACATCACTTAAAAAAGAACAAACAATACGCATACCTACGACATCATGAATATATTTTTTTATATTAGCAACATTAAATTCAACATTATGTTTTTTTAGCTTACTTTTAATACTATCAATATTTTTAATACGTGTTTTTATATGTTCGATAGGATTATAATTATAATTAAAATTATATTCATCAATTAATATATTAATCTCAGTATTAAGTTTTTGAAGAGCAAAACTATACTTAAGCATCATTTCTTGGAATTCATCTATATCACTTAAATTCATATTATTTCCTCCTAACTTTATTATTAAAATATTCTTCTAAAAAATTTTATTTATAAAAATTTAAAATAAATTTCCAAAAAGACCTTTTTTCTTAACTAAAGAATCTAAATGATTATCTCCAGTCAAGCACCATAAAGCACTATATAAAATCATATTAGTCTCTCCAGGAAATAATCTATATTTACTAGCAGGAAAAGTATAATCATAAAAAAATATAGGAATTTGCATTTCATAATCAATAGTAACTTTTTCTGTATTATAATCAGCAATTGGTAATTCTTTTTTCAATCCAAATAGACTACTAATAAATAAAGAATGCCTATTTTCAGAAACATTTACAATATTACCAAGAACCTTATCTATTTTATTAAGATTAAATTTCATATTATTAATTGTAGATGAAACATCCATAAAATAATCAAATATAATTAAATCATATGGAGTATTATCAATCAAATTAGCAATAACACTATAATTAATTAAACTATCATCTAAAACCATAAAAGAAATGTCAGGATTATTTACTTGATTCAAGCCATTAGCATAAAAATTAACCAAGCCAACATGTTCCTTACTTGTTAATATTAAGGCTTTTTTTTCATATTTTTTAAGTAAATTATTTAAACTTGTATTATAAACAATATTTTCAGCAAAATAATTAATAGAATATCTACTATATAATTGTATTAAAGAATATATAGGAATATTAACTTGTTGTCCTCGCATAACTTCAGGAGCTTTTTCATATATACATCTAATAAACCTATCATAATCATTTCTTCTAGTATTAAAGAAAAAAATAGTATCATTATTTTTAATAAAGCACTCATTAGTTGCACAAAAACCTTTTACTTTGCAAGGAATAATATTTTGTTCTTGCAAATTCAATAATTTTTCATCAGTCCTAGTCCATCTTTCACAAGAACAATAAAATAGCATTTTTTCCATTTCACGCATTTCATCTTTAGACATATTATCATTTAAATATTCTTTTCCAATAATAAAGCCAAGATTAATATGTTCATTTATATGATATTTAATATAATTAACAGTATCTATTAACTTTTTATAATCCTCTGTAGTAAATTGGGGAAGAATTAAATGTAAATATATTTTTTTTTCATTTTCTAAATTCAAATTATTTACAAAATTATTTAATATGTCAACAATTCTATCAGTCGTAGGTTCAATAAAAATATGTAACTTTGAATCTTTTGGAGCAATACTATTTAGAAAATTTTGATAAACTTGATTATTTTGAAGATTAGAAAAAACATTTTCTTTAATATATTCAAGTTCACTATTATATGTATCACCAATATAAAACTGCTGATAAGCACTTCTATATTCCAAACTATTAGTAAAAGCTGTTGTGAAAAAGGAAGTTTCTCGAGTTTTAGCTAAATTGGGCATTTCTTGATCAATAGAAATACTATAACTTCCAGGTTTTTCAATACCTAAACCATTAATTAAAAAAATAATACTTTTTTTCAAAATAATCACATCCTAATAATAGGATACAACAAAACAAAAAATTTTTACATAAAAATATGTAAAAATAAATAAATTTACGTTAATTATCTAACCTAGGAGTAAGTATTTCATATCCATCATTTGTTACTAAAACCGTATGTTCATAGTGAGCAGCTGGACTTCCATCTTGTGTAATTACTGTCCAATCATCTTCAGCAAAATAGATATCACGATGACCAAAAGTTAACATTGGCTCAATACAAATTACCATGCCTGGTTTTAATTTTGGACCAGTATGAGGAATACCAAAATTAGGCACTTCTGGATCCTCATGCATTTCTTTTCCAATACCATGGCCGCAAAGCTCTCTGACAACACCTAAGTGATGTCCCTCAGCATATTTTTGTACTGCTGAAGCTATATCACCTATTCTATTTCCTGGCTTAACCATTTTTACACCTTCATATAGAGCTTTTTCGGTATGTTCCATTAAATACTTTTTGTCTTCGTTAACATCACCAACAGCATAAGTCCATGCAGCATCGCCTTGATAACCTTTGTATCCAATAACAACATCAATTGTTATAATATCACCATTTTTTAATTTTCTACTAGATGGAATACCATGAACTACTTCATCATTAATAGATGCACAAATACTAGCAGGAAAACCTTCATATCCTTTTTCTGTTGGAATAGAATCATGATCTCTAATAAATTTCTCACATAACCTATCTAATTCTTTAGTAGTAACACCTTCTTTAATATATGTTTTAATAAATTGATGCATTTGTGATACAAGCATTCCTGCATGTCTCATTAATTCTATTTCTCTTTCACTTTTAATTGTTATCATTCTATCTCCTCCAATTTAATATTTGTATATTTAATTAAATAAAATTTACATTTTAGAAAACATCCTTCAGATATAATATTATAAAACAAATTTAATATTTTCTCAACTAAACTAATTTTTAAAAAATAAACTAAATCATATATATAATTAAATTTAATTACATTAAAAAAATTTCTATTAAAAATAAAAAAGAAACATCAGTCAAGTTTCTTTTGTAATTCTCTAAGAGTCATTAAGAATTCATTTGTTTTCTTAATTTCTTCATCTAGCTTTTCATAATTAGCAGTATTTTCAAGTTCTAATTCAGTAGGAAATGCCTCTTCATTACTCTTTTCAATTCCATAAATTGGTGAAATAATTGGACTACTTTTAAATTTCTTAGTAGTAGTTTGTTTAATTGGTTCTTGAATTAAATTATTAGACTTTGCCTCAACTGTTTGATACTCATAAGTATTTGAATCAGTAGTATCAAGGGCTTCTTCATCTTCATTCAAAATTTCTTCTGGTACAACATTCTCAATCTTAAATGATTCCTCATAAGTGGATACTTTTTCTCCAACTGTTTTCTCTAAGTCTTGAATACTTATTGGAACATTGCCCTCATCATATTGTGTAGCCTCATTTGCTTCATACATATCTTTGCTCTTTTTAACTAACTCATCCAAACTTATAATAGCACTAGCTTCTTGTTCTTCTTCATAATTATTTAAAGCAATATTTTCTATTTCCGGTTCAAGTTTTTCTTGTTCTCTCAATTTATCTTTTAATCTTTCAAGCTCATACTTAGCATCTTCAGGAGTTGGCTCAACACTAGTATATTGAAGTTCATCAGTAGGTTTAACTTCTTTACTTTCAATAATAACTGGCTCTTTCTCAATAGCATCCTCAATAGAACTAATACTAGTTTCCATAGATTGCTCTAAACTAATATTTTCTTGAACTTTAGGACTATAAGCTTCTTTCAATTCAGCAGTATTATCTAATAATTCAACAACAGAATTAGCCTTTCCTTGAACAGTCGCTGTATTAATCTTCATTTTATCAGAACTAATTGTTTGAAGAATAGGCTTTTCATCAATAACCTTTTCTTCTTTAACTGGTACCTTTTCTTGTATCTTTTCAACTAATTTATTAAGTTCACGAGTATTATTTCGCATACGATATTTCTTACTATTACTTTTAATAATATAACTAATAAAACATATCAAACACAAAATACCAGCAATTAAATATACAACCATAATCTCCTGTGAAGTTAAAAATTCCATTAAATCATTCATTACATCCACCTCTAATATATTAATTTTATCATGTTCCAAATAACCAATAAAGAAGAAAGAAAAACAAAATTTGTTCTTTACTAATTTATTTACAAATATTTACTTATGTTCGATTTACAAAACTTTTCATAGTAATCGACAAAATACCTTACAAAATAAATATAACATATTAAATCAAATTATGATATATTTTTTTATAAAAAACATAAAATTTACTATGAAAAAAAATTTTTTAAAATCTACTTTAATATTATTAATAGGAAGCTTAATTACAAAAATACTAAGTCTAGTAATTAAAATAAATATATCAAGGCTTATTGGCACCAAAGGAATAAGTATGTATATGTTAATACTTCCAACATTCATGTTATTTATTAATTTAGCTTCTTTTTCTACCCCACTTGCCTTATCAAAACTAATATCAGAAGATAAAAGAAATAATAAAAAATTGCTTTTTTCAATAACCCCTATTCTATTTATAATAAATATTCTTTTAATTATAATAATAATTCTAACATCAAAATATATAAGTACTAATTTATTAAGAAATAAAAATTTATATTTAAGCATTTTATCAATGTCATTAGTAATACCATTTACAACAATTTCTTCTATTATCAGAAGTTACTTTTTCGGTAAAGAAAAAATGCTTCCTCATGTAATAAGTAATATTATTGAAAATATTACTAGATTAATGCTAATTATAATAGGTATACCTAAAATTATAAAATATGGTCTAAAATATACTATTGCTTTTATTATCTTATCTAATATATTTAGTGAAATTATCTCAACTATTACATTAATTTTATTTTTACCTAAAAAAATAACTATTAAAAAATCTGATTTAAAACCAAATATAACATATATGAAAGAAACATTAAGAATATGTATTCCAAATACTTTATCAAATCTAATTGGAAGTATTGCCTACTTTTTAGAACCAATAATTATAATTAAATTTTTAACTAAAAATTATTCATTAAATTATATAACCCACGAATATGGAATAATTTCAGGATATGTTATTCCACTAATTCTTCTTCCCTCATTCTTTACCCTTGCCATATCACAGGCTCTATTACCTTTAATATCAAAAGAATATGTCAATGGAAATATTAAATATGTCAAAAATAAAATAAAAATCTGTCTTTTATTAATCTTATTATTTAGTCTATTTATAACAATCCCATTAGTACTAAAAGGAGAATTATTTTTAAAAATTATATACAATATAAATGAAGGATCTAACTATTTAAAAATACTTTCTCCTATCATTATTTTAGAATACTTACAAGCACCACTTTCTTTTTGCCTTGAAGCAATTGGAAAAAGTAAAACTAACTTTATTTCATCATTAATAAGTATTTCATCAAGAACAATATCTTTAATCATATTATCAATGTTCAAAATAGGAATATACTCATTCATAATATCAATTTCTCTTAATATTATACTTACTACTGCATATTTATATAAAAAATTAAAATATTATCTAAATAACACAATATATACTTAAAAATTTCACATAAATTTCATATTTATTGTATAATATTTTTAATTAGGGAGGGATTTCATGAAAATATTAATAGTTGATGATGAAGATTTAATAAGAACAGTTATCAAAGAATATTGTTCCAATAATGGATATGAAACTGATGAAGCATCATCTGGTAAAGTTGCATTAGAAAAACTTAAAACCAAAGACTATGATTTAATGGTATTAGATATTATGATGCCTGAAATGGATGGCTTTACTATGCTAAAAGAATTACCAGTCGAAAAAAGAATACCAACAATTGTTCTCTCTGCTCGTGGTGAAGAATATGATAAACTTGCTGGATTCGACTTAGGAATTGACGACTATATAACTAAACCATTCTCACCAAAAGAGTTAATAGCCCGTATAAAAGCAGTACTAAGTAGAGCATCCAAACAAATGCCTACAATTTATAAACTCGACTCTTTAGAGATTAATTATTCCGCACACACACTAAAAATAGATAATAAAATAATTAATCTTACCCCGAAAGAATATGAAATCCTAACCTATTTAATTAAAAATAAAGAAATTGCAATCTCACGTGAACAATTACTTTCTAATGTCTGGGGTTATGATTTTTATGGAGATGATAGAACAGTAGATACACACATAAAAATGTTAAGAAATAACCTTGGTAAATATAAAAATCATATAATTACTATAAGAGGAGTTGGTTACAAATATGTGGAAGAAGAAGAATAGCTTAAATTATGTAATTTTAAAATATTTTATAATATTATCTATCTTCATAATGGCTTTTCTTTGGATATTCCAAGCTCTCTTCTTTAGAAGTTTTTATAAAGAACAAAAAGTAAATGATGTTAAAGCAGTTGCTTCCAAAATAAATAAATATCAAAATGAAGAAAATTTTAATGAAATAATTAACACTCTTGCCTTAGACAAGAGTGTTTGTATTGAAGTAGATGACAATAATTTTGATTCTTTATACCACTCAACATATTTTGGAAAAGGATGTATTTCCAATAGTGTAAAAACAGACTATTTTAAATTTGATTTTATGAATAGTAAAGAAGAAAAAAAAGAATATCAATTAACAAGTCGTAATAATGACATGACAACAATTGTCTATGCTTTAAAATTAAATGATGAGCGCTATGCCTTTGTAAATGCATCAATTACTCCAGTTAGTGGAATTACTACCCTAATTACTAAACAATTAACCGTAATGACAATTCTTGCCCTAACACTTGCCTTTGTTCTAGCCTATTTTATTTCTAAACATATTTCTAATCCAATAAAAGAAATTAATGATAAAGCAAAAGACCTTGCGAAAGGAAATTTCAACATTAATTTTGATAATGATACAAAAATAACAGAAATAAATGATTTATCAAAAACTCTAAACTATGCTAAAGATGAATTAAGTAAAACAGATGAGTATCGAAGAGACTTAATGGCCAATGTCTCACATGACTTAAAAACACCACTAACAATGATTAAAGCCTATGCCGAAATGAGTATGGACTTACATGCCAAAAATAGTGAAAAGCAAAAAGAAGACATGAATATAATTATATCTGAATCAGATAGACTAACAACTCTAGTAAATGATATCTTAACACTATCTGTTATGCAAAGTCATTTAGACACCTTAGAATTAACTGAATTTGATCTAATAGAATTAACCAAAAATATTCTAAAAAAATATAAATTATATCAAGAAACAGAAAATTATAAATTTATTTTTAATCATAATGTCGACAAATTAATAATAAAAGCCGATCATAAAAAAATTGAACAAGTAATTTATAATCTAATAAATAATGCTATTAATTATACAGGAGAAGATAATAAAGTAACAATAAATATTAATTCAGATAATAAAAAAACTTTAGTAGAAATCAAAGATACTGGTAAAGGAATCAAAGAAGAAGATATTCCCTATATTTGGGATAAATATTATAAAAATAAGAAAAAACATAAGAGAAATTTAGTAGGTACAGGACTTGGACTATCTATTGTTAAAAATATCTTAGAATTACATAAATATGAATATGGAGTAAAAACTAAAAAGAATAAAGGAAGTAACTTCTACTTCATAATTACAAAAGAAAAATAGGAATTATCCTATTTTTTTAATTATAAATAATTAATTCATGTTGACATCTAGTACAAGCAACATAAAGTAAGTTTCTTTCGTTTTTCTTATAAGAATTATCACGATCATTATAAATAATTACTGAATCAAACTCTAATCCCTTAGAAACATAAGCAGGAATAATAACTAATTCTTTAATAAAGCTCTTACTATTAGCATCTACTAAACTAATATCAATTTCATTTTTTATTAAATCATATATTTTCTCTGCTTCACGATTATCTTTCGTAATAATAGCACAACTTCGATATTGTCCTTTTAAATATTTAATATCTTTAATAATACTACTCTTAAGATCATTTACCCCTTTTCTAATAATTACTGGTTTGTGATTATCACGCCTTATCGCATTAACATGACGTAAATTAAGTATTTTATTTGTATAATCTATTATTTCTGGAGAAGATCTATAAGTCTTTGATAGTTCTAAATATTTAGTACTTCCTCTAAATAAGTCAATTAAGTCATTTAAACTAGTATAATGATAATATGGATTAATATTTTGATTAATATCTCCAAGTATTGTAAAATCAGCTCTTCTAAATATTTGATTAATTATAATATATTGAAGTCTATTATAGTCCTGTGCTTCATCAATTACTACTTGTCTTATTCCTGCTTCATACATAAAGCCCTCTAATGCTCCTTTAAGATATGTCATAAGAAGAGCATCTTCATAATTAATAATATCTTTATTTAAACTCTTTTTAATTATATTAGAAGGTACCTTAATACGACAAAATTCACTTTCAAAAAAGTCAATTAAAATGTCTTTATATTTCTTATTAAAATTAGAATTATCCATTAATTTCTTATGAAATGTCTTAATTTTTTTTAAATTACCTTTATAAGCATTAGAACATGTTGCTTCAGCTATTTCATCTACTCTCTCCATAAGTGGAAGTTTAGCATATTTTTCATGTAACATCTTATTAATATCATCTTTATAAACTACATGTTCATCTACTTTAAAATCACCTAAAAACATACAATTATCAATATAATTATCAATAAAAGCATCTAAATCATCTATAATTTTATCACTTTGTTTATATTCAACAAATTTTGGAAAATCTTCTTTGTATGAATAATATCTTGATACAAAATCTGTAAAACTTTCTACATCTTTATATTCATTTAAAAAAGTCGCCATATAATCAGCAAATGTTGTTTGCATAGTATTATTCTCTCCAAGAGATGGTAAAACATCTGAAATATATTCTGTAAAAATATTATTCGGAGAAAATATTAAGATATTCTGACTGCCTATATTTTTTAATCTATAAAGTAAGAAAGCAATTCGGTGAAGTGCCACTGTTGTTTTACCAGATCCAGCAATTCCTTGAACTATTAAATTATTATCTTCCAAGTTTCTAATTACTTTATTTTGTTCTGTTTGAATAGTATTAACAACATTCTTCATTTTCTCAGAAGAATCAGTCGCAAGTACTTCTTGCAATACTTCATCATCTATATTTAAAGAATTATCGAAAACAGATAATAATTTAGCATTTTCTATCTTATATTGTCTTTTTCTTTTTAATTCAC
>OMUM01000032.1 GCA_900314225.1 uncultured bacterium
ATATGTCCTTTAAATGTCCTTTATTTTATATCATATTTCTTCTAAAACCCTTATAAAATAAAGTGACACTGTCTCTCGACAGTGTCTTCAGGGGGGTGTTGAGTACGTGTGTTATCATATGTAATTGTCTTTATTCATAATACTTTATTATCATTCACCATTAATCAAATGATACCTATTTTATAGCTAAATTATAAGAAAGTCGTTTATTTGCCGTTTAAAATAATAATGCAATCAAAAAGTATCTTATATTTGAATAATTCATAATTTCACGCAACACTAAAATAAAAGAAGCACCTACCCCAACATTGAGATAAGTGCAATCTAAATATCATTTATTATTGTTCATATTCCCAAGATAGATTTAAATCATTTCTATTTAAACCATTTAATTGGATTATTTTTTCTTCTATTAATATTTTTGCTCTTTGTTGTGCTTGAGATAACAATTCTTCATCATTCATTGCAATTTCTTTCATTTCCTTTTGAGCTTTATCAAATGCAGAAGCACTATCATCAGCAGTAATTGGATTGGAATTTATCCAACTGTCTTTTGATTCGATAAAATTTTGAGCATTAAAATCATTTTGATCAACATTTGGTTCACCAATAATTTTTGCTTTTGGAATAAAAACATTAATATTATTTCCATTCTTTTCAATTTTAACTTTTGATAAATTTATTCCCAATCTAATAGTTCCTGTATATTCAGCAAATAACTTTCTTTCTTTTTCTAATAAATGAGTTATCCCAGATTCAACAGGCTTATCATATTCAATAACATTATGATAATATGCTTGATATGTCACTAAGTTTCCAGTTAATTCTAACTTCTTAATATTTTCTGTTGTTAATTCATTCTTACGTCCACCACATCCAGCAAGAAATAGAATTGAAATTAATAACAATATACTAAAAACCTTTTTTTTCACTATAATCCTCCTTATTTAACCTCTATTGTATAAGATGAATCATATGCTTTAATCCATTGATCATAAAATCCTTCTAAAACAACTCTAGCCTGTTCTTTTGCAGCAGGTATTAATTTATTATCATTTTTGCTTTTTTCTATGGCAGTCTCTTGACATAATTTTCTAGCGTCTGGCAATTCAGCCGCCTCTAAATCTTTACCATTTATAAATTTTATTGAACCTATATTTGGTTCACCAACTATTGTTGCTTCTGGCATCGTAATCAATACTTTTTTACCATCAACTTCAATATTTATTTTTTTAAAATCAATTCCAGCTGTTATTGTTCCCTTACACGATACTACATATTTAAAATCATCAATATTATTTGACTTTTTATCACATTTTTTTTCATCCTTACATTTCTTTGCAATTACATTATATGTAATATTAGCAGTCTCTAAATCACTTTTTTCAACAATACTTTCTAAAGATGTTTTAATATGAGTTTTTACACTTCCATGCCCCCTAGTCGCTACAAATAAGCCTATTACAATAATTAACAATAAAACTATTATAACTGGAAAAATAGCTTTATTATTCTTTACTCCCTTTTTATTTTCTTCTTTTACTTCTTCTTCCTTTACTTCTTCTTTCATTACTACTACTCCTTCATTACTTCTTTATTTAAATAACTTTTATTTTAGACTCTTCAACTCCTTATAAAAAATGTTTTTCACGCGAATTATATCTATAAATTATTATAACATATATTATTTAATTTTTATATCATATATTATTTAATTTTTATATCATATATATATATATATAACTTGATAAACATTAATTTCTAAAATGCTTTATTCAGCCAAATATTTAGCAGTTTGAATGCTTCTCACATAATTAGACGAATATATAATATCAATATTGCTTAATTCCTTATTATTCATTTTTTCTCTTGCAATAATTTCTCCTTCAATCAAAAGAGCTGTTTTTCATTTTGTATTTAAACTATCTTTATTAGTATCATTATTAACTTTCAATGGTTTAGAATGTCTTATTATACAATGCTATTAAATCATGTGCAAATCATTTTAATTCAAATCATGATTTATGTGAATATAGCTAATTGCACATTATATTATTTTTTATGACAATAGTTTATAACACAGAATAATATATAATGACAAATAACATTCTCTAATAATAAAAAGTGACCTTGTCTCACGACAAGGTCTTCAGGGGGTCGCGATTTACTAGACCTTTTGCTTATTAAAACTTGTTAAATCAATATAATCGTTAACCCTCTGTATTATAATTTTTTACAATTTTTTAAGTTTTTTTACTATTTATAGAACCTAAATAGAACCTAAAACCTATTTAGGTTCTTTCTTTTTGCTCAATAAATAAACAGGTATTAACCAACATATTAATTCAATTAACAAAAGATAAACAACCTCTAATATTTGAGATGTTGATGGATGTGATTCAACTACACCTTTAATATAAGCATGTTTATTTAATAGAGTAACTTCATATTCGTTTCCTTTATGATCAACAACATTCATTTCAGTATCAATAGCAACAACATTTTCATCATCAAATGTTATATACCCACCATTAGCAAAATAGATTCTTTCAACATAATATACTGGAAAACATTTAGTATGTTCTTCATCCGCTTCATAACAATCAGAGTCTTTTACAATAATAGCAGGTTCAGTATATGTCTTACCAGAACTAACTTTAGTCATTTCTACATAATACGTATAAGTACCATTAGGTATAATACTTAAATCTTTCAAACCCAAATAAAATGTTATTTCTCTAGAAGTAATTATTGTAATGACAATTATTAAAATAAAACCTATTGTGTATAAAAACACATTTTTTCTTGCCAAATCAACCAAACTATTAAAGAATTCTTTTAACTCATCTGAATTATGTTTAAAAATTAGAAAAAACAATCCTCGTAGTATGGTGAAACCAACAACAAGTGATGCTAAAAATATAATTACAGAAAAAAAATCTAAAAATTTTATTAAAGATGCCAACCTTTCACCTCCAATATTAGTATTATTTATTTAAAATTTTCTTTTTTTCTTTTTCAAATTCTTCTTTAGTAATAATCTTTTTATCTAATAATTTCTTCAATTTATTTAAATCAGAATATTTTTGATCTATATCAGATTTAGATTCTTTATCATTTTTCTTTTTACTATTTTCTTTATTTTTAGTATTACCTTTACTTTCTTTTTCACTATCATCTTCAAACAACTCTCCACAATTTGGACACTTAGTTGCTGAAATATTTACTAATTCTCCACAGTTATCACATACAAATTGTTCTTCATTGTCTTCAATGTTTTCATTATCGTCTATAAAAGTGCATCCACAATTAGGACATTCCGTAGCATCTTTATCAACTTCGGTACCACAATTATCGCAAGTAAATGTTTCTTTCTCTTCATCATCAGAATCTATTGGTAATTCCTTTAATTCAACTTTATTTTCCTTTATATGTTGCTTTTGTTGCTTCGTATAGCCAACCACAGCATTAGGACACAAATTAGCAGTAATCATTATTAGTTCATCACATTTATTTTCATTTTGTACTTGATAAGTGTATCTATGCTCATAGCCATATTTATCAGTTAATATTACTCCGTAATAGTTTGTAAATCCATTTTTTTTATGTTGTAATTTATGAATACCTAAAACATCCTCAAAAGCAATTAACCCACTAAAATCTTTTTTTTCTGTTATATATTTATCTGACATTATTATATTTTCATCTTCATATACTATATTGCTATTAAGTTCATTTAATATCTCTTTAATTTTTTTAGGAGATCCGTATTTTCTAAATACAGGATCCTTTAACGGATTGATTATAGTAATAAGAGTTTTAATTAATAGCCAATCAAACAAGCCAGCAAATATTAAAAATAGCCATGCTAATGATTTATCATCTGGATCTGTCAAATAAACAAAAAATCCTATATTAGGTATAAGTGCAACTAAAAACATAACAATAAAACCTTTTATAGCTGTTGCCCTAACATTTTTAACAACATCATTCTCAGTCATTAAAGTAATCACCACCTTAAATTTTTATTTTAAAATTTTCTTTTTTTCTTTTTCAAATTCTTCTTTAGTAATAATTTTTTTATCTAATAATTTCTTCAATTTATTTAAATCAGAATACTTTTGATCTATGTCAGATTTAGATTCTTTATCATTTTTCTTTTTACTATTTTCTTTATTATTTGTGTCATCCTTATTTTTTGTTTCACTGTTATCTTCAAACAACTCTCCGCAGTTTGGACACTTAGTTGCTGAAGCATTGACTAAATTACCACAATTATCACATACAAATTGCTCTTCTTCATTGTTTTTCTTTAAATCTTTCAGTGTTGTGCCAGTTCCTTCTCTCTTAACGTTTCTATCTAAAAAATCCTTATATTCTTTTGGTCTTTGAATATTTATCCTTATATCAGATTGATTATTCTCATTATTAGCTTTTGTTGATTCTTTTTTTGAAACACTTGAATTATCTCCCTTTGATTTAAATCTAGGAACCCATAAGGCACAATTTATATAATAGTATAATAATGCAGGAGCAAAATTAATTACATTAGTAGTTGTATTAGAACCATATAAAGAATATGTAATTATTGCAAAAATTAAACCAACTATAATTGAATTCCATAATATCATATTCTTGACTTGTTTTTCAGTATATTTATGTTTCATTATTACAATTCTTACAAATGGATATATCAAATAACCAAAAATAGTTAGTATTAAATCTATTACAATTGATAAGGCATCTAATTCGTTACTAGCATAATCTGTTATTCTAGCTGTTCTAGCTATATCTTCTAAAGATTGACTGCAAACAGCACTATCATCAGAAGTAACCATATTCTGTAAAACAATTCCATAACCATTATTTGTTGTAAAAAATTGTTCAAAACTAACTTTATTTTCACCACTACCAGTTGATCCTTTTAAATAAATAAAAACAACACCAAAGTCTTTTATTTCCCATTCAACATTATCCAAACCTAATTCATTTTTATATTTGTCTGCCCATGCTTTTGCTATGTATTCTGCATCTTCTTTTGATGAATAAAGATTTCTATAATTATATTGGTTTCTACTAAAACCACCTTTTTCTTCTTCACTTAAGCCACTATAAATGTCTTGAATTCCACCAGTCATTGTACCACAATCACTAGTCCAGACATCATCCTTATTTTCTTCAAAATCTTTATAATGCCATACATCTTTATCAATTTCAAAATATATATTTGCTTTATCATATGAAAATTTTTCTAATTCCTTAGCATTTGCATAAAATGGAATAAAAAGAGCTATCACAAACAATAATAAATATATTTTTTTCATTAACAACCACCTGCTCTATATCCTGCATCTTGTGCAGCTTCAGGATTATATGCCCAATATGTAAATTGATTATTACCAACTTTTTGCATCATGCAATCATATGAATAATAATAATTTCCAAAACCTTCAATAACATATACTACACTCTCATCAAAAAAATCTAATTTATCTTCAATATAATCTACATCTTTATCTCCTATCAATCTATCTAAGTCTTCTTTGTATGATTCACTTATTTCTTTTTGAGAATTTAAATTGTTTTTCAAGCGTTCTATTTCGCTATTATTTGATGATGAATTATTATTTCCTTTATTTAATAATAAAATCACAATACATATTAAAGAGCATCCAAATAAAACTATTAATATTTCTAAAGGTAATAATAATTTATTTTTATGTTCAGGGTTTTGTTTGCTCTCTTTTTTATTTTGATTCTTTTCATATTCTTCAAGAGAAACCTTTTTAGCCATAAGTTCACTTCCTTACAAACATTATACCATATTATTAATTTCAATCATTTATAAATAGCATAAATATAGAAGAAATAAGCACTAAAAAAATGAAGATTTTAATAATACTCCTAAATATAACTCTAAATATCACCATTAAAAAAAAACTCATAAACCTTTATAAAGTAAAAGAAAAGGAGACTTTTTAGGCATCTAAAATCAACAATATTTTCAACAAACTTTTCGACAAACATTTCGACATTGATTTCGACAAACTACCGGTTTATAATGATTATAATAAGGAATAATTATCTATGGTAGATATATTTTCTATTTCAAGTAAAATATTTTTTAAAAATAATTAATGCACGTGAACACACACATGAACACTACTCTGAATTGAAACATTTAGCAAAATCAGGAAACCTTTATAATATAAAGGTAAAATTGCATTTTTAGAAACAAAAATCGACACTTTTTTCGCCTCTTTTTTTGCCACTTTTTTTGCCACTAAATTCGCCCTTGATTTTAATATATTAATGATTTACAATGGTTATAATAAGGAATAATTATCTATAGTAGATATATTTTCAATACATTTTATTCTCTAAATAGCATTAAAAATCAACGGTTTAGAAAAGTGACACTTTTTTGATACTGAATTGGTACTTTTTTGCTATTGCATTAAATTTGTCAAGTGTTAAAATGATTATAATAAGGAACAATTGTCATAGATATGGAGATATTTTCCTTATATTTATACTCTGAATAATTAATGGTAGAAGAACAACTTCTACCTTTTTTGTTTGGGGGTTGGGATCACCCATATTGTATTAGGATAGACAAAATGTTTCATTTGGGTATACAAATACGTTGCTTGCTTATTAAAAACTATTTTTTTATAGAGAAAACAAACAAGCAACGTATTTGTACTCCCAAATAAAATTAGTGGTCAAAATACAACATGGGGACACCCCAAACCCCGAAAATCAGGGGCTGGTAACATGAAAGAGATTAATTACAGTTAATCTCTTTTTATTTTGTTGACAGCTTGAACTAACTAGAATGTTAATTCATTATATTCCTTCTTACTATGTTGTTTTAGAAAACCTTCGATTTTTTGACCATTAGCATCTGATTTAAGTGATTCTAAAATGGCAATATATGCAATATTAACAGCATATTCATCATCTGAAGTAATTAATTCTTCAATTAATGATGAAATTTTTTCAAGTTCTTCTGTATTATCATTAACAAGTTGTTTAATTACATATGGAACAAA
>OMUM01000012.1 GCA_900314225.1 uncultured bacterium
CTCCAATTAATTTACAAAACAAAGAATCTAACCAAAGTTTAAGATTTACATTAAAATTCAACTTATATATTTCATCATCTAAAATTGAAAGAATATTAACCAATTTATTTATATCATTATTTTTAAGTATATTATCAAAAATATCAGAATACTCGTTTTTTTCTTTTAGAATCGAATAATTAATAGAAGAAATAAGAATATTACTAATATTATTTAATAATTCTTTTGCATTAATTTTATCAGTAAAATAAACAGAATAAACATTTTTTGGATTAATAAAATACTTTTTTGGTGATAAAAACAATTCTAATAAGTCCATTATCTCATCAGAAAAATTAATATCATAAAAATTTTCTTTTAAAGATAATACTTGACATCTTGATAAAATAGTATCAATAACATGATATCTATTGTCTGTTAATAAAATTGCTACTATATCGTCTTCAGGTTCCTCCAAAAATTTTAATATTGTATTAGCAGAAGATGCATTTAGTTTTTCAGATTCTTTTATAATATAAATTCTTTTATTATCAAAAAGAGATTTATTATTAAATTCTTTTTCTAGATCAATAATTTGTTCTTTTTTTATAGTTAATGAATCAGATGATACAACTACTATATCTGGATAATTATTATCATCAATTAGTTTAGAAACTTTTTCCATAGAATTAACGGCATCTTTATATGAACATTTTAATAACATCATTTTTATAAAATTATATATATATTTAATATCATTATCATAATTATCTACTTCAATCAAATATGCATGAGAAACCTTATTATTTAAAACAATTTTATCAACATAATCAATAAAATTACTTTTAACTAAACTCTTTTCATTCATTATACAACACACCTTTAAAGAAAAAATTTAAAAAGCATTAAAAATAATATACCTAAAGAACCAAAAACACCGACAAAACTAATACTAAATAAATTTATTGGTAAAAAAATATTAAATTTCAACCCAATTACATTAAATCCATAAATAAGTAAAGATGCTACTATTATTTTAGAAAATAATTTTTTTAATATTTTTAAAATAAAAATCACCACTATAAAATATGAATTAAAATAAAATTTATTCTACTAATTTACGATCATTTAATGCTCTTTCAAGTGTTAAACTATCAACATATTCAATATCTGCTCCAATTGGAACTCCACTAGCAAGTCTAGTAATTTTTATATTTAAACCATCCAAAACTTTTTTAATATATAGAGCAGTTGTTTCTCCCTCAATACTTGGTTTAAAAGCAAAAATAATCTCATTAAATTTATCTTTTTTAATCCTATTAAGTAATTTATCTAAACCAATATCTTCAGGATTTATACCATCTAATGGAGAAATAAGGCCATCTAATACATGATATTTACCATTAAATTTACCAAGTCTCTCAAATAAGAAAACACTCTTATAATCATCAACAACACATAAAGTAGAATTATCCCTTGTATTATCAGAACAAATATAACATATTTTATCTTCAGTCAAAGAATTACAAACCTCACATTTATGAACTTTATTTTTTACATCCATCAAACTAGTTGAAAATAATTCAACTTGCTCATCTTCCAAATCCATTACAGAAAAAGCTAATCTTTCAGCCGTTTTTTCACCTATACCAGGTAAATATTTAAAAGATTCAATTAAACTTTTAATACTATCAGGATACATATATTACCTAAAATAAACCTGGAATATTACCAAATTTACCCATTTTACTTTCTGTCATTTTATCTATCTTTTTATTAGCATCATTAATTGCTAAAACAATACTATCCTCTAATAATTCCTTATCATCATCTTCTAATGAACCATCAATATTTAATTCAACTTTAACAGCCTCATGATTACCTTTAAGAGTAACCTTAGCCATTGAACTTTCACCAACAAATTCAGTATTATCAATCTCATTTTTAACTTTCATCATATCTTTTTGTAAAGCTTGAGCTTGCTTTAACATAGCTTGCATATTCATAATAAATCTCCTTTTCTAATCAACTTCAACAATATCACCAAATAGATCAATTGCACTATTAGATATTATATCATCATTCTTAATTTCTTCAAATATAACTTCAGGTTCATCAATAAATTCATATTTCTTATTATTTTTTAAATTAACCATATACTCATTTTTTACTTTCTCCCAATATTCATCAGAAATAATAGCAATTTTCTTATTTGATTTAGTTAAATTATTATATAT
>OMUM01000019.1 GCA_900314225.1 uncultured bacterium
TTTGCAGAATATCTTTTTATTTTTATTTGGTGTAAGATAAAAACACCTAGGAGAAGTATTATGTAAAAGTGCACTTTTATAAAGATATATTTTATGTATGATTCTATAGAACGGATACTATGGAAGAATTTATAAATCCAATTATACCAATATCGGTATTAAGTGATAGTAGAATATCATCTTTAGAAAAGTTATTATTACTGCACATAATTTCTTTGTGTAAGAATAAAGGATATTGTTGGGCTACAAATAGTTATTTTATGAATATTCATGGATATAGTAAACAAACAATATCTAAAAGTATTAATCATCTCGCCTCTTTAAATTATATTAATTTGAAATATGAAAAAGATAGTACTAATAATTCTAAACGTACAATTACACTTGACTATGTATTAAAGAATAAGATACAGGGTATTAAAGAAAACTTTAATTCTAGTGTTCAATCAAATTTTAAACAATATAATAAAAGTAATATAAATAAAATATATTACAAAGATGAGTGTGGTAATGAATATTGGAATGGACAACTAATTAAAAGTGAAACACCAACTGAAGAAGAACTTAAAGAAATGAATAAATTATTAATGGAATTTAAAAAAGAGGAGGAATAAAAATATTATGGGAAAAATTATCATAGAATTTTTTAAGAGGTGAAATATGTTTAATATTAAAGAAACCTTTAAAAAAGATGATAATTCTACTATTAATGATTTGATAATTGGATATATAAAATGTGTTTTAATAAAATCGTAGATTTGTTATATGTCTATTTTAATGGTAGACTCAAATCAGGCTTTAAATGTTATACAAAAGAAAGGAGTAGAAGCCGTGTATAACACTATATTACAACACCCTAGTTACTATAGAGTAGGATTATATATAAGATTATCTGAAGCAGATTCTGATAAAAGTTATGAATCAGAAAGTGAAAGTATTATTAATCAAAGAAATTTATTAATGAGTTTTGTAAAACAAAATGAATTTACCTTTGTCGATGAATATATTGATGATGGATTTACTGGTACTAATTTTGATAGACCAGGCTTTAAAAGATTACTTGAAGATATTGAAAATGGTAGAATAAATTGTGTTATAACAAAAGATTTATCTAGACTTGGTAGAAATTATGTTACTTGTGGTTATTATGTAGATGAGTATTTTCTTTTAAAAAAAGTTAGATATATTGCTGTACTTGATCAAGTAGATACTTTTTTAAATAATGTTGGAAATGAAATGATACCTTTTAAATCAGTATTTAATGATATGACAAGTAGAGATAATTCTAAAAAGATACGTTCTATTTTAAGAAATAAAAAAGAAGATGGAAAATTTATTGGAAGTGAGCCTAGCTTTGGTTATATGAGAGACCCAGATGATAAAGGACATTTATTACCTAATCCTGATACTGCCTTTATTGTTAAAAAGATATTTGAAATGGCAAATGATGGTGTAAGTGTAAGTGATATTGCAAGTTATCTTAATGATTGTAAATATCCTACACCAAGTTTATACAAAAAGAAAGAAGGTTCAAAACAAAAATTCAATCCTATATGGACTGTTTCATCAGTAAAGAAAATACTAAAAAATCAAATGTATACAGGTGATATGGTACAAAATGTACAAACTAAATTATCATATAAATCTCAAAAGAAAGTTGCTCTTAATAAAGAATCATGGATAATTGTAGATAATACTCATGAACCATTAGTTAGTAAAGAAGTTTTTAATAAAGTTCAAAGTAATGTTAAAAGAAAGCAGAAAACGCAAACTGATAGAGAAAAAAGATTATTTGAAAATCTTATTTATTGTCAGGAATGTGGCAATACTTTAACGGTTACTTACCGAAAGAATCATGATTATTGGACTGTTAATTGTAATAGATATTCAAGAGATCCAAGAAGACATTTATGTTATCCACATTTTATGCCTTATGATAAATTAGAAGAAGCATTACTAAGTACTATTAAAAGTACTTGTAAGAAATATTTAGATGAGATTGACGTTAAATCATTAGCACGACTTATAAATGATAAAAACACTTCTAAAGAAAGCACAACAGAAGAAATTAATTTTTTGAATAAAAAAATTAAAGAATACAATGCTAAAATTGATATGCTATATGATGATAAATTTAAAGGTAATATTTCAGAAGATACTTATAAAAGATTATCAAGAGAAACAGAAATATTACTGAATCAATCTAAATCTAGAATAGAAGAATTACAAACAGTAGATAAAAAGAAAAAAGAGTCATCAAAAGAAATGAAAAACTATGAAGATAAAATTAAGAAATTAATAAATCTAGATAATCCGAGTAGAGAATTATTACAATCTATCATTGATAAAATAGTTATTGACAAAGATAGAAATATTGAAATATTTTATAAATTCAGTTTATTAAATGATATTGATTAATTGAAGTTAGTTTATTACTAACTTCGTACATATAGAGGCAAAAATACAAAAAAAATATGTGTAAATTATTGAATATAATTATTATAACAAACTTGTGACCAACTTGAGCACAAGTTACTAATATGAATGATTAATTAACTTCGGCCCAAGTTGGACCAAAGTTAGTGAAATTGTATTAGAACTTCTCACTAACATGTATAGAAGTTGCTATTTTAAAATCTGAAGAAATGATTATTATTGTTTTATTTATTACTATTTTAAATAAACCTAACTTTGTCGCAAGTGGCGACGAAGTTAAAA
>OMUM01000125.1 GCA_900314225.1 uncultured bacterium
AATGAAACCATATTTCCATTTTTCTCAGTTATATTTAAAGCTTTAACACCTTTACTTCCTCTATGAGTCAATCTATATTCATCAACTAAAGTTTGTTTACCATAACCATTTTCTGTAACAATCAAAACCATATGGCCGGATTCTACAACTTCGGCTCCAACAACAACGGAACCATCAAGTTCAATACCCTTAACCCCAGAACTATTTCTACCCATAGACCTTAATTCATTCTCATCAAATCGAACCATTCTACCATTACTTGCTCCAATTAATATTTCATTTTTTCCACAAGTCTTCTTTACCGTTATAAGTTCATCATTTTCCTTTAAAATAATAGCATTTTTTCCGCTTTTGCGTATATTATCAAACTCGCTAACCGGAGTACGTTTTACGATACCATTTTTAGTTACAAAAACTAAATATTTCGCAAAATCTTCATTTTGCCTTAAGTTCAATATCGAACTAATGTTCTCATCTTTATCTAAAGGTAATAAATTAATAATTGGTAAACCTTTTGATTGTCTAGAAAATTCAGGAATTTCATATCCTTTAAGCCTATATACTCTACCTTTATTTGAGAATAATAGAATATAATCATGTGTACTCATTGTAATCATTTTTTCCACAAAGTCTTCTTCGTTAGTTGACATACCTTTAATGCCTACTCCACCTCGATTTTGTGTCTTATAAGTATCAGCTTTAATTCTTTTTATATACCCATTATTAGTTAAATTAATAATTACATTTTCCTCAGGTATCAAAGACTCATCTTCAATATATTCAATCGCAGTCATATCAATATGAGTACGTCTTTCATCACCATATTTTTGCTTAATTTCTAAAAGCTCATTTTTTATAACTTCAAGTATTTTTTTATCACTAGCCAAAATTTCTTTCAATTCAGCAATTGTTTTTAATAAATCATTTAGTTCATTTTCAATTTTTTCACGTTCCAAACCAGTTAATCTACGTAATCTCATTTCCAAAATTGCATTAGCTTGTATCTCAGTTAGTGAAAAACCATTCATTAAGCCTTCTCTTGCTTCATCATCTGATTTAGATCCACGAATAACCTTTATAACAGCATCAATATTATCTAAAGCTATTTTTAAGCCTTCTAATATATGAACTCTTTTCTCCGCAACATCTAAATCAAACTTAGTACGACGAATAATAATTTCTTTTTGATAATCAATATACTTTGAAATAATATCCTTTAAACCTAAAGTTTTAGGAACACCTTGATCAAGCATCAAGAAAATAATTCCATAAGTAGTTTGAAATGCCGTATGCTTATATAATTTATTTAAAACAACTTGTGCATTGGCATCCTTTTTTAAAGTAATAGTTATCTTAATACCATCTTTTAAATCTGAATGATAATCAGCTATTCCTTCAATAGTTTTATTATGTACTAATTCTGCTACTTTATTTTTTAACTCTAAAGTATTTACTCCATATGGAACTTCATCAACGATAATATATTGTCTACCATTTTCCTCTACAATTTGAGCCTTACTTCTAATTGTAATAGTTCCTCTACCAGTTTCATAAGCATTTCTTATTCCACTATTACCTAAAATAATTCCTCCTGTTGGAAAATCTGGTCCCTTAATATACTTCATTAAACCATCTAAATCAATATCA
This sequence comes from uncultured bacterium, assembly GCA_900314225.1. GTDB lineage: Bacteria > Bacillota_I > Bacilli_A > RF39 > UBA660 > UBA3789. The sequence continues at coordinate 1,648 of OMUM01000125.1, forward strand.
GGATTATCAATATAAGCAACACATCCATCAATTACTTCTCCTAAATTATGTGGAGGAATATTTGTTGCCATACCAACAGCAATACCAGTAGTTCCATTAACTAAAATATTTGGAAATCTTGATGGTAAAACTTCAGGTTCTCTTTCACTTTCATCAAAGTTAGGAACAAAATTAACAGTATCTTTATTAATATTTCTTAACATTTCCAAGGATATTTTTGAAAGACGAGACTCTGTATAACGCATTGCAGCAGCACCATAACCTTCAATATTACCAAAGTTACCATGACCATCAACTAACATATATCTATATGAGAAATCTTGTGCCATACGAACCATTGCTTCATAAATTGAAGAATCCCCATGTGGATGATATTTACCCATAACATCTCCAACTATTCTAGCACTCTTTTTATGAGGTTTATCTGGAGTATAACCAGATTCATACA
>OMUM01000010.1 GCA_900314225.1 uncultured bacterium
TTATTTTATATTAAACTACTTTTTTTTAAAAGTGTCCAAAATGGGGTTCACTTCAGAAATAATGCTTTTTTTTTAATTTCCTTTTTATACTTAATTTTTAATGTTATAATTAAATAAAGGTGATATTATGAAAAAAATATCAATTTTATCTTTACACTTAGGCTATGGTGGAATAGAAAAATGTGTTACGAATTTAGCAAATTCACTATGTAATGATTATATAGTAGAAATTGCAGTTTGCTACAAACTTTATAAAGAACCAGCATTTCCAATAGATAAAAGAGTTAAAATTAAATATCTTAATAAAAATTTAAAACCAAATAGAAAAGAATTTATGACAGCTTTAAAGAAAAAACGTCTAATTTCTACAGTGAAAGAGGGACTATATTCAATAAAAGTCTTAAATTCCCGTCGAAGAACTATGGTTAATTATATTATTAATTGTCATTCTGACATAATAATTAGTACAAGAGATTTATTTAATTATTGGGTTGGAACATTTGCAAAAAAAAGTGTTTTAAAAATAGGTTGGGAACACAACCATTTCCATGGAAATTATAAATATGCTACAAATATAGTAAATAGTTGTAAGAATTTAGATTATTTAGTTGTTGTTTCAAAAGAGCTAGAGAAATTTTATTCAAAAAAATTAATTAAAAGTAAGTGTAAATGTTTGTATATTCCTAATTCTATTGATAAATTACCAAGTAAGTGTTCTTCTTTAAAAAATAAAAGGTTTATTAGTGTAGGAAGACTTTCTCCAGAAAAAGGTTTCTTAGATTTATTCAAAATATACAAAAGAGTATTAAAAAAGCATAACGATTGGCATTTAGATATTGTCGGCGATGGAAGAGAAAGAAAAATACTTGAAGATTATATTTTAGATAATAATCTTTCATCTAACATTACACTACATGGTTTTCAAGGTGAAGATTATATTAATAGATTATTAGATAAATCTTCAATATATTTAATGACATCTTATACAGAATCTTTCGGTATAGTCTTAATTGAAGCAATGAGCCATGGAGTCCCTTGTATTGCCTTTGATTCTGCCGAAGGAGCAAGAGAAATTATCAATAGTGGGAAAAATGGTTATTTAATAAAAAATCGTAATTTTGAAGCCATGGAGAAAAAAATAAATGATTTATGTGATGATTTTAAAGTAAGAAAAATATTAGGTGAAAATGCTAGAAATGATGTAAAAAAATATACTAGTGATGTAGTAAAAGAAGAATGGATAACTTTGATAAAAGAGAGTGGTGTTCATGAATAAAAAAAATGTTTTATTTGTTGCTTCTACCGGAGGTCATTTAAATGAATTAATGCAGTTAGAAGGTATGTTTAAAGAATATAATTTTAATTTAATTACTGAAAAAACAAAATCTAATTTATTTTTAAAAGATAAATTTAAAAATCATGTCTATTTTTTGATTTATGGTACTAAAGATCATAAATTATCTTATCCATGGAAACTATTAGCCAACTGCTTTAAAAGTCTTTACTTGTATTTTAAAATTCATCCAGACTATATTGTAACAACAGGTGTTCATACAGCTGGACCTATTTGCTGTATTGGAAAAATATTTGGAACAAAAGTAATTTATATTGAGACATTTGCCAATATAGTTACTAAAACAGTTACAGGAAAATTGCTATATCCAATCAGTGATTTATTTATAGTTCAATGGAAAAGTATGCTTTCCTTATATCCAAATGCTGTATATGGGGGGTGGATTTTCTAATGATTTTCGTAACTCTTGGAACACAAGATAAAAGTTTTACTAGACTATTAGAAGCAATTGATAGAGAAATTGATAATGGTACAATCAAAGAAAAAGTAATAGTTCAAGCAGGACTCACAAAATATAAATCCAAAAATATGGAAATATTTGATTTAGTCCCTGCAGATAAATTTGAAAAATATATTGATAAAGCCAGTTTAATTATTACTCATGGTGGAGCAGGTTCAATTTTAACTGCTATTAAACATGGAAAAAAAGTTATTGCCGCAGCTCGTCTTGCCAAATATAAAGAGCATACTAATGATCATCAAAAACAAATAGTTAAAGAATTTTCTAAAGATGGCTATATTCTAGAATTAAGAGATTTTAATAAATTAGGTAAATTAATTGAAAAAAGCAAGACTTTTATTCCAAAGAAATTTGAAAGTAACACTAAAAATATGATAAGTTTAATAGAAAATTATATTGATAAAACTAATCATATATCTTGGTATAATAGATATAGAGAAATAATTTCATATTTATTCTTTTGCATATGTTCATATTTTATATTTTTAATATTAAATAAACTACTATTAAGAAATTTAGAAATACACAGAAATAATATAATTACTTGGTTTATTATCACTATATTTGCTTATATTACTATAAAAAATTGTGTTTTTAATAAAAAAGAAAAAAATTTAAAATTAATTATTAAATTCTTTTTATCTTCTTTAATTACGACTTTAATAGGAATGTTAATAATACATATATTTGTTTCTAAATTAAATTTTAATTTTTATCTATTTAATTTTATTTCTCAAATTATTATAATAATTTTAAATTTTATTGCTTATAAATTTTATGTTTTTAAAAATTAAAGGAGGATTTATGTACAAAAAAAATAATGGATTTACACTTATAGAATTACTAGCAGTTATAGTTATAATTGGAATATTATCAGTATATGCTATTCCTCAAGTTGTAGGTTTACTTAATAGGAGTAGAAATAGAATGTATATTAGTGATGCAACTAAATTAGTTTCAATGGCTGAAAGAAAAGTAACAGCATCAGACTTAGAAATTGAAAAACCAGATAATAATAATTGCATTGTTATCAGTTTAAGCTATCTTGATGTTTCAGATTTAGATAGTCCTCCAAATCAAGGAAGCTATTTAGAAGATGGCTCATTTGTCGTTGTTAAAAATAATAAAGGAGTTTATGAATATTCTGTTATGCTAGTTGAAAAGACAAAAAAAGCTTCTTATATTGGTCTAAATTTAACAAAATCTGATAAGCTACATACTAATAAATCTTATTCATTTATAAAAAGCTTTAATCAATCAGACATAAATTCTATTAGAAACAATATAACAAACGAGAATAAGACTAATATTAAAAAATATATAAATGAAAATTTAGGAAGCACTTATATCAATAATGTAGAAAATATTTATAGTTAACAACTAAATACATAAAACTATACAAAGAAGACACATAAATAATTTTATTTGTCTTTTTTAATATACAATTTATATATTTTTTGTTAAAATAAACTTAAGGTGATAGTAGATGAATTTAAGAAAATTTGCTTATATATTAATGACTTTTAGTTTTATATTAATAATTTCTGGCAGTGTTTCTTCTTTTTTAATCAGTCTAAGTAATGATAAAAAAAGAACTTACAAAAGAATGGATGATGTTAGTAATAGTTTTGAAGTTTTTAGTACTAATGTAACAGCTTTTGAAAATTTAAGAGAACAATTGTATACAACTACTTTTAATAACGTCTACTATGATACAATGTATCAACAAGATAACGAAGTAAAAAACAATTTATCTAACTATGAACATTTAGTAGATGAACTAAAAAATAATACTACTAATTTAAATAAATTATGCGATAATGTTTATTATCCAAATAGTTCCGTTAATAAAAAATGTGCTGAATATAAAACAATTTATGAACAAGTAATTAATTATTTTGTATCTGATATTAATTCCTATAATGATAATGTAACAAAATATAATAATTATCAAGCAAGCCAAGGAAGTAATTTAACTATTGATAAATATCTAACTACTAAGAAGTTTATTGATTATGATAATGATGATAAGTTTGCAGGTAAAGAGGAATAATATATGCGTTTAAAAAAAAATACTAACAAATATAAAATGCCTATCAAAAGAAAAATAATTAGAATAGTTTGCTTTTCATATATTGTTATATTTTCTTTGTTTATATTTTTGTTTTATGGGCCAATTGAATCTTTCAAAGAATTTTGGATTACCAGTGCCATGACTACTATAAATCATAGATATTTAGCAACTATGCTATATAGTCATAAATATATTAACAAAGTGTTAGCAAAAAATAGTATAATCGAAGTCAGTGAAACAAGCGACCCCTCTAAAATTAAATTTAGGCATTATACTAGTTCTATATATAAAAATAAGTATGAAAAAGAGATACTTGATCGAAAAAATGATGCTTTATATAAAGTAATTAATATTGATGGTAAAGGCTATCATGGATACTTAGTTGCTATATATGACCCAAGTCGTATATCAATTGCAACTACTGCTTACCTAGGAAAAAGGGGAGAATCAATATTAACAGTAAGTAAAAGAGAAAAAGCCATTATTGCAATGAATGCTGGTGGATTTTATGATCCAGATTGGAATAGCAATGGTGCCATACCACATGGAACTGTTATTTCAAATGGAAAAGTTGTAAGTGATTATATGGATGCAAATATGGGTGGAGGATTCATTGGCTTTACGAAAGATAATAAACTTATACTAGGAAAAATTAGTAAAGATGAAGCTATTAATAAAGGATATAGAGATGCTATTGAATTTGGACCATATTTAATTGTTAATGGTAAAAGAAGCTTTATAAAAGGTAATGGAGGCTGGGGTATTGCCCCAAGAACTGCAATAGGTCAGAGAGAGGATGGAATAGTATTATTCTTAGTAATCAATGGTCGACTTGCTAATAGTATAGGTGCTGATATGATTGATTTAACAGATATTATGGAAAATTATGGAGCAATAAATGCTGCTAACCTAGATGGTGGTAGTTCTTCTGAATTAGTAATTGATAATAAAATTATAAATACACCAGTCGCTGGTGGAGAAAATGGTTTAAGAAATATGCCAACATTTTGGATTGTGAGGTAATAATATTATGGAATGTTATAGTACTGTACTTGGAAACTTTTTTGCAATATTTAAAAATATTTTAAAATTAATTCAAATAATCGGACCGATCCTTATGTTAATAGCATTATCTATTAATCTTTATACAATGGTAAAAGATCCAGAAGATAAGAAAACCCCTAAAAAAATTAAAAATAGTATTATTGCTTTAATTTTATTATTTTTTGTTCCAATATTTGTTAATGTCTTATTACAAAATATTTTAGGAAGTTCTAATGTAGGAGTTTGCTATAAAAATGCAACTTTTAATAAAGAAGATTCTACTTATAAGGATCCATATAACAGGTCAAAAAAGGATGCAAAGGAAAATTATAGTAATTATGAAAATGGAAAGTAATAAGTAATTAGTTGTTATAAGTTTTAGGAGTCGGCTAGAATGGAATGTTATAGTACTGTACTTGGAAACTTTTTTGCAATATTTAAAAATATTTTAAAATTAATTCAAATAATCGGACCGATCCTTATGTTAATAGCATTATCTATTAATCTTTATACAATGGTAAAAGATCCAGAAGATAAGAAAACCCCTAAAAAAATTAAAAATAGTATTATTGCTTTAATTTTATTATTTTTTGTTCCAATATTTGTTAATGTCTTATTACAAAATATTTTAGGAAGTTCTAATGTAGGAGTTTGCTATAAAAATGCAACTTTTAATAAAGAAGATTCTACTTATAAGGATCCATATAACAGGTCAAAAAAGGATGCAAAGGAAAATTATAGTAATTATAAAAACGGAACTGACAAAGATAATTCATCCTCAAGTGATAGTAATTCTTCAACTAATGAAACAACAACAGGAATTATTTTTTTAGGTGATAGTAGGACAGTCCAAATGTATGCTTACAATGCAGGTACATGGAATAATGTAAATTATTCTGATGGAGGAGCACATAAAATTGAAAGTGATATTTATATAGCACAAGTGTCTCAAGGACTTGCTTGGATGAAATCTACTGGTATTCCAGCAGCTAAAAATTATATGGGTAGTGGTAAAAAATTAGTAATTATGATGGGAGTTAATGACCTAAATAATGCTTCTAATTATTTATCTTATATAAATGAAAATTATTCTTCTTGGACAGCAAAAGGAGGAAAAGTATATTTTGTTTCAGTTAATCCAACAAGTGGCTCATATAATAATTTAAATACTTCGATAAACTCATTCAATACCACACTAAAGAATGGTCTAAATAGTAAAATTGGTTGGATCAATACTCATGATAATTTAACGTTTACTACAACAGATGGACTTCATTATGATAAAAAAACAAGTGTAAAAATATATAATTATATTAAAAATCATGTTTAATTTTAAGAGTTAGTCTTGTACTGATTCTTTTATTTTGTTATACTTTTTAAGATGGAGAGTAGTTAAAATGGCGAAAAGAAGTAAACATTATTTAAATAAATATGAATTTATCTTTAATTTAATTAGTCTAATAACAATAATTATAATTGTATTATATTTTGGTATAAGAAGCTTCTATTATTATGGTGTTCAAAACAGTCCAAAGAAAACTGAAACACCAGAATTAAATGAAATTATTATAAATAATAATAAAGTTGAAAAAAATAAAAATGGATTACATAGAAATAATGATGGCTATTATTTCAAAGGTAAGAATGTTAATAATTATGTGTATGTTTTTAATAGAATATTTAGAATAATTAGTATTAATGATTCTGGTACTATTAAATTAGTTAGTGAAAATAACGTTGCTTCTTTTATGTGGGGAGAAGACAGTAGTTATAAGAAATCTAATTTATATACTTGGTTAACAAAAACTGATAATGAATATTCAGGAGTATATTATGATACACTACCAAATCCAAATAAGTTTATAGTAAAAACAAACTATTCTGAAGATATATTAAGTGATAAAGTAAAAAAAGGAAAAAATAGTTATAGTGATTATGTTACAAGTCTCGGAATAGCTGATTATATTAATAGTGGTGCTTCAAAAGGATTTTTAAATAATAACAAAATTTTCTATTTAATTGGTAACAACAAAAATAAAGAAAAATTATATGTCAATGAAGATGGAGAAATTGAAACTAGTGATGGACTAGACGGATATGGAATAAGAGCAGTTATTACATTAAAAAAAGGTATTCAAATAACCGGTGGAGATGGTACAAGTAATTCTCCATATGTTATTAAACAAGATAAAGATACTAATTATATTGATAGTTATGTTAAATTAGGTAATGATACTTGGAAAATTTATAATGAAGAAAATGGTTTGCTTAAGATGTATTTATATGGATATATTACTAATAATGGAGTACAAGTATTACGTGAGTATAGTAATAAAAATAGTTTATTTAATTTAAATAATAAAAATAATATTGCTTATTACTTAAATAATACGTATTTAAATAGTCTAAGTTATAATTATTATCTTGTTTCAAATAAATTTTATATAGGTGAAATTAGTGATGAATCAGGCTACATCTATAAAAATATTTATAACAATGTAATTGAATGTAAAGTAGGTTTATTAAATATATTTGATTATGTATCAAATGACTTATTTGATGATTATTTTCATCTTAATAATACTTCAGAAATTAGTGATATAGAGTATAGTACAAACTCTAGAGGATTAGTTGAAGAAGTTGATGTTACTGAAAAGAAACATATAGTACCAGTTATTTCAATAAATGCAAATATTATAAAAAATGGTGATGGGACTATTAATAATCCTTATGTAGTGGAGTGATAAAATGAATAAGAAGAGGAAATTACGATTAAAAATTAGTAAATTTACATTACTTATATTTTTATTAGATATTATAGTAATTGATGGAATTATTTTAATTAATAATAATAAATTTAAAGCATTTTGGATACCTACAGCCATGACAACTATGTCCCATAAATATTTAGCTTACACTTTGTATGATCCTGATACTGTTAATAAGGTTATGAGTGAAAATTATATTGAAACAAATAGTGAAGAAATAAATCTTGATGATATAGTTATTAATAGTAATAAGAATAAACATTATACTTCTAAATATGAACAAGAATTATTTACAAGAGATCCTGGTAATGATCTTTATAAAATAATAAGAATAGAAGAATCTAAATTTAAAGGATACTTAGTTGGAATATATGATCCAAGTGATGTAGAACTTGCTGTGTCATCTAAGTTAGGAAAAGCTGGAGAATCTGTTAATACTTTGGTTAAAAAAAACAATGGTTTAGTTGGTATTAATGGAGGAGGTTTTGAAGACTTAGATGGTTGGGGTAATGGTTCTATTCCATACGGAGCAATTATTAAAAATGGTGTTCATATTTGGCAACACGACGGTGGTTCAGGTGGCTTAATTGGTTTTACTAAGGATCATAAGATGTATATAACTTCAAAAACTCCAGAAGAAGCTATTAAAGATGGAATGTGGGATGCTGTAGAGTTTGGACCAAACTTAATTGTTAACGGAAAAACTGCGAAAATTCATGGTGATGGTGGTTGGGGTACAGCCCCACGTAGTGTAATTGCACAAAGAAAAGATGGCGTTGTTTTATTCTTAATAATTGAAGGAAGGCTTCCAGGATATAGTACTGGAGCTACAATGAATGATGTAATAAAGATATTAAAAAGATATAAAGCCTATAATGCTGCAAATTTAGATGGTGGTGCATCAAGTACTATGAGTGTAGAAGGAAAGCTTTGGAATAAGCCAAGTGCTGGAGAGTCATATGGTGGAAGAACAGTATCTAATGCCTGGATTGTAACAAATAAACAAAATAAAGCATATGTAACTCCAACAAAGAAAAAATAAATTTTGTTAATAAATAGATTTTGATATATAATAAATATTGTAAATATAATAAGTAAAAGTATATTTAGATATTATTTTATAATGGGAGAGTGATATAAATGAAGAAAATAATGGATGGTAATGAAGCAGCTGCATATGTTTCATATAATTTTACAGAAGTAGCAGGAATATATCCAATTACTCCAGCTTCTCCTATGGCTGAGCTTACTGATAAGTGGAGTAGTGAAGGAAAAACTAATTATTTTGGAACACCCGTAAAAATTGTTGAAATGGAAAGCGAAGCAGGAGCTGCTGGAATGGTACATGGTTCTCTTATGGCTGGTTGCTTGACAACTACATATACAGCTAGTCAAGGACTACTTCTAATGATTCCCAATATGTATAAAATTGCCGGAGAACTTTTACCTTGTGTAATAAATGTCGCAGCCAGAAGTTTAGCAACTCATGCCTTATCAATATTTGGTGATCATCAAGATATCTATGCTGTAAGACAAACAGGCTTTGCTATGCTTGCTTCTAGTTCTGTTCAACAAGTAATGGACTTAACTGGAGTTGCTCATTTATCAGCTATTAAAGGAAGAGTACCATTTGTCAATTTCTTTGATGGCTTTAGAACAAGTCATGAATTACAAAAAGTAGATGTAATTGATACCAATAAATTAAAGGAACTAATAGATAAAAAAGCTCTATCTGAATTTAAAGAAAGGGCTCTTAATCCTAATAAGCCAGCAATTCATGGTACAGCACAAAATGGTGATATTTATTTTCAAGCTAGTGAAGTAAGAAATACTTACTATGATAAAGTACCAGATATTGTTAACGAATATATGAGTGAAGTAAATAAAATAACTGGACGAGACTATAAGCCATTTAATTATTATGGTAATCCAACAGCCAATAAAGTAATTGTTGCAATGGGATCAGTTTGTGAAACAATTAAAGAAACAATAGATTACTTAGTACATGAAAAAAATGCTCCGGTAGGTCTTCTAGAAGTTCATTTATATAGACCATTCAGTGCAAAATACTTCTTAAAAGAATTACCTAAGAGTGTCAAAAAAATAGCCGTTCTTGATCGTACTAAAGAAGCGGGCTCTGCGGGAGAACCATTATACTTAGATGTTATTAAAACAATAAAAGATATTG
>OMUM01000100.1 GCA_900314225.1 uncultured bacterium
ATGAATAATCAAGAAAGAACAAAGATGAGGACACAAGAAGCAAATATTAGAAATAGAAACTTTGAAGAAGTTGAGTTAGGTTACAATGAAGAAGAAGCCCTAAATGAGGCCAACAGATGTCTTCACTGTAAAATACCAAGATGTGTTGAAGGTTGTCCAGTAAATATACAAATACCTGAGTTTATTAAAGCTTTAAAAGAAGGTAATATTAAAAAGTCCTATGAAATAATTCAAGAATCTTCATCTTTATCAGCTATCTGTGGCAGAGTATGTCCCCAAGAAAAGCAATGTGAAGCAAGATGTGTTAGAGGAATAAAAGGTGATTCTGTTGCGATTGGAGCTCTAGAAAGATATGTTTCAGATCAAGCCCTTTTAAATAAATTTTCAACAACAAAATCTAAAATAAAAAAGAATCAAAAAATAGCTATCATTGGTAGTGGCCCAGCTGGCCTAACTTGTGCCGGTGATTTAGCAAAAGCAGGTTATAATGTAACAATTTATGAAGCACTACATAAAGCCGGTGGAGTCTTAACTTATGGCATACCAGAGTTTAGGCTGCCAAAAAGTATTGTCGAAAAACAAGTTAAAAGCTTAAAAAAACTTGGCGTTTCAATTAATTTAAATGTACCAATAGGAAATGCTATTACTTTAGATGAATTAAGAAATGAGTTTGATGCTATTTTTATTGGAACAGGAGCAGGAATACCTAAATTTATGGGAATAGAAGGCGAAGACGCTAGTGGAGTATTTTCTGCTAATGAAATTCTAACTAGAATTAATTTAATGAAGTCCTATAAAAATGCTGCCAAAACTCCTATAAAGCATGGCAAAGTTGCTTATGTAATAGGTGGCGGAAATGTTGCTATGGATTCTGTTAGATCACTTAAAAGACTAGGATATGATGCTCATTTAATGTACAGAAGAAGTGAAGAAGAATTACCTGCTAGAAAAATGGAAGTAGAACATGCTAAAGAGGAAGGTATTAAATTTAATTTATTAACAAATCCTATAAAAATACTAACAGATGAAGAAAATAATGTTATTGGTATGGAAGTTGTTAATATGAAATTAGGTGATAAGGACGAAGATGGTAGAAGAAAAGTTACCCCTATTAAAAATTCTAATCATATTGTTAATTGTGATATAGTAGTAATGGCTCTAGGTACTGCTCAAAATCATGAAGCCATAAAAAATAGTAATATCAAATTAACTGACAGAGGACTAATAGTTGTTAATAATAGTGAAACATCTCTTAAAAATGTCTATGCCGGAGGAGATGCTGTAACAGGAGCAGCTACAGTAATACTAGCTATGGAAGCAGGAAAAAAAGCGGCAAGTGAAATAATAAAAAATCTTTCTTAAAGGAGAAGAACATGCCATTAGAATATACCTTAAAAGAAATGCAAGAAACTTTAACAAACTTAAAATATCAAACAGAAAAATATTCACAAGCGATAAATACTATTGATGAAGATTTAAAAAAATTAAAAGAGTCACTAAAAACCGAAGAAACAGGAATTTATGAAACATTATTAGAAATTTATAATCAAAAGAAACAATCATTATTTGAAGCTAGAGAATATATGTTAAAATTATGTACAAAATTAGAAGAAAAAATAACAGATTTAAATGATACAACTCAAGAAATATATAACAAATTTAATTAGAGGTAAGCTATGCAAGAAAAAAAGAATATTATTAATATTGATGAAATAAAAAATATTTTAACAGATATTAAAATACAATCAGAAATTATAGATTCAAGTTTAAAAAATATAGAAGAAATAATCAATGAATCTATAGGTATTAATGGAAAAGCTTGGAGCGGAGAGTCTGCTAATGAATTTATTAATTCTTGGAATAAAATATCTAATAACACTAATGATTTTAAATTAATAGTACAAAATCAGATAAATAATATTAACTCAGTATTAGTCGCAATGAAAGATCAATAAAAAAGAATTACTTTTCAGTAGTTCTTATTTTTTTATAAACTTTACTTGAATCTTCAACAATATCTAAAGTTTTATCAAAGCTATTGTCTATTAATCCACTATTGTGATAACAAACTAAAGTCTTAAAATCTAGTCTAGCTACAGGATTACTTGAAATATCAATCAATTCATTTAAAAAGTCTAAGTTAGAATCTAATAAATCTTCATCTTGAAATCTTTGTCTTTGTAATAATTCCAAAATATATGCTTTCTTGCTTAATTGAATATATTTATTAGAAAAATCATCATTAGCTTCTAAAGTATACAAAAATTCATTTTTATCTATTCTTGTATGTTTCTTTATCTTAGATTCTTCATATTCTCCATTAACATATTTATCTAATATTTCTTTATTTAAATCATTATCTTTTTTATTTTCAATTTCTAGTCCATAGCCACTATATAAAACAGGATATCTTTCTTTTTTAGTAAACCAATTAATATTATCATTTCTAGTAAGTACTCTTTCTTCCTCAGGAATAATATTTATTTGCCTATTTCTAAATTCTTTTAGTTTTGCATTCTTAGGAATAATTTCATATACATCTATTACACCACAATCTAAATTATATATTCTATTCATAGTAAACCTCCCTTTAAATAGTACACATATTATATCATAAATTAGAAGTTATTAATAAAATATTTACTATTTTATAAATTTAGTAATATAATAAACGAGTAAAAAGGAGGATCTTATGATTTATTTAGATTATGCTTCCGCAACTCCTGTGGATAAAGAAGTTTTAGATGTTTTTATTAATGCAAATAATGATTATTTTGCTAATCCTAATTCAATGCACATAATGGGAAAGCTTGCTAAAAGTAAATTAGATAGTGCGAGTAATAGTATTGCTGAAAGATTAGGAGTAAAAGAAAATGAGCTAATTTATACTAGTGGGGCTACAGAAACAAATAATTTAGTAATCAAAGGAATTGCTAGAAGATATAAGAATTTTGGTAAACATATTTTACTTAGTTCCTTAGAACACCAGTCTTTAGTTGCTCCAGCAACCTCTCTTGAAAAAGAAGGCTTTGAAGTAGAACTTATTCCCCTTGATAAGAATGGTAAAGTTGACTTAGAAGAATTAAAAGATATGATAAGAGATGATACTATTTTAGTAAGT
>OMUM01000198.1 GCA_900314225.1 uncultured bacterium
TAATGGAAGAAAAACAAAAAGACTTCAATAATATGAAGATAAATGTAATGGATGATGAAACAATCCGTCTTCGTGAAGAAATATCTATGCAATATAGAGCTCTAAACGAAATAAAAGAAATGGCTAAAAGCTATGGCTTTGATATTTCAAAACCAGCAACAAATGCTAAAGAAGCAGTTCAATGGACATATTTTGGCTATCTTGCCGCAATTAAAGAAAACAATGGTGCTGCCATGTCACTAGGAAGAGTTGATGCTTTCTTTGATATCTATTTTGAAAGAGACTTTGCCGAAGGAAAACTAACCGAAAGTGAAGCTCAAGAAATAATAGATCAATTTGTTATCAAATTAAGAGCCGCAAGACACTTAAGAACACCAGAATATGATGAATTATTCTCAGGTGATCCAACATGGGTAACATGTTCCCTTGGCGGAATGACAGAAGACGGAAAAACAATGGTTAATAAAACTTCTTTCCGTATTGTCCATACCCTTGAAAATCTAGAAAGTGCTCCAGAACCAAATATGACTATACTTTGGGCTGATAAATTACCAGAACCTTGGAAAAAATACTGTGCTAAGATTAGTATTGCGACAGATTCAATTCAATATGAAAATGATGATATCATGCGTCCAGCTATGGGAGACGATTATGCTATTGCATGTTGCGTTTCTGCAATGCGCGTAGGAAAAGATATGCAATTCTTTGGAGCTCGTTGTAACTTAGCAAAAGCTCTATTATACACAATTAATGGTGGATATGATGAAAAAAGAAAAGAATTAGTAATTCCTGGCTTTGAAAAAATGACAGATGAATATCTTGATTATGCTAAAGTAAGAAAAGAATATTCAAAGATGTTAAAAAAAGTTGCTAAAATCTATAGTGATGCCATGAATATAATTCACTATATGCATGATAAATATGCTTATGAAGCAAGTCAAATGGCTCTACATGACACTTATGTTAATAGATTAATGGCCTATGGTGTTGCTGGATTCTCAGTTGCCGTTGACTCCTTATCAGCAATCAAATATGCTAAAGTAAAACCAGTTAGAGGAGAAGATGGAATAACAACAGACTTTGAAATAGAAGGAGAATATCCACAATATGGAAATGATGATGATAGAGTTGATAAACTAGGAGAAGAATTATTGCAAGAATTTTATGACGATTTATCAGAACATCCTTGCTATAGAAAAGCTCATCCAACACTTTCAGTATTAACAATCACATCAAATGTTGTTTATGGAGAAAATACAGGAGCAACTCCAGATGGAAGAAAAGCTGGCGTACCATTTGCTCCAGGAGCTAACCCAATGCATGGAAGAGACAAATCAGGAGCTATTGCTTCTCTTAACTCCGTTGCTAAACTAGACTGGACTAAATATTGCCGTGATGGTATATCTAATACATTCTCAATAGTACCAAACTCACTTGGAACAAACGAACAAGAAAGAATAGATAACTTAGTTCAATTAATGGATGGATATTTTGGACAAGGAGCTCACCACTTAAATGTTAATGTCTTAAATAGAGAAACATTAATAGACGCCATGAATAATCCAGATAAATACCCACTATTAACAATTAGAGTATCAGGCTATGCTGTAAGATTTAATAAACTAACAAGAAAACAACAAGAAGAAGTAATCTCAAGAACATTCCACGAGAAAATGTAATATGGAAGCATCAGTAAACTCAATTGAAACATTTGGCCTAATTGATGGTCCAGGTATTAGAACAGTAATATTTTTAAATGGTTGCAAACTAAGATGTAAATTTTGTCATAATCCAGAAACATGGTTAAAAAAAGAAAATAATTATTCCGAAGAAGAACTATTAAAAAAAATTCTTCGGAATAAACCTTATTTTAAAAATAATGGTGGCGTAACATTCTCAGGTGGAGAACCATTACTACAATACGATTTTTTAGTAAGTATTTGTAAAAAATTAAAAAAAGAAAACATTCATATTGCCATAGATACTGCTGGTATTGGAAATGGGAATTATAAAGAACTATTAGAAAATATTGATATGGTTCTATTAGACATAAAAGCTATCACAAAAGAAAGTTATCTAGATATAACAAGAAAAGATGAATTAGACGAATTCTTTAATTTTATAAATCAGTTAAATAAAACTAATGTTGATGTATGGATACGACAAGTTATAATACCAGAGGTTAATGATAATAAAGAATATATGGAAAATTTAGCTAAATTTCTACATAAAAATATTAAAAATATCAAAAGAATAGACTTCTTACCTTTCCATACTTTAGGTTTTACAAAATATGAGGAATTAAAAATAGTTAATCCATATAGAGATAAACCAGCTATGGATAAAGAAAAAAGTGATAAATTATATAAATATTTTATATCTAAATATAAAGAAA
>OMUM01000001.1 GCA_900314225.1 uncultured bacterium
ATATATAAATAATCATCACTTATTTGTGTCTACACACACTATTTGACAATCATCCAAACATAAAGTTTAGCTCCATGAATTAATATTTTTTCTGATTTATTATTTTGGTATCACATCATTGACAACTACACAAAAACTTTATTACAACCATAACTATGTCCTTCAAGTATTATTTCTTTATAACCTTTTTCTTTTGCCCAATTTAACACACCATCTATATCTAAAATACAATCTTTAAATCTTTCTAAACTTCCTCCAATAATTGTAAAGTCATTACCTTTAAGTAGTTCGGTTATAAAATCTCTACCTCTATTATTAAAAGTTAAGAAAGCATAATTTTTATCTGTATATGATTTTGCAAGTATATCTAAAAATCTATTTTCATAAAAATTACCATTTAATCCGTGAACGTGAATTACTATCTTATCAGTATCTTCATTTGGTGTATATAAAATACCTGGTTGTTCTATTTCATCAATAGAGTTAACTCTTACTAATTCTTGTTTCATTTTATTCTCCCTTCTTTTTTAAAACTTCAATTGCTTTATCTCTATGTAATTCTTTTACTATTTCAATTTTTTCTTTTGAATATTTTGCTAATTCATCAATATTAGTTATCATTTCTGGACAATAATTATCATTACTATCTTGTAATGTTGCAGCATATACAACCTTTGAAAATTCTTCATATAGAATTGCACCCATGCACATCATACAAGGCTCACAAGACACATACATTGTCGCACCTTTTAAATCTCCATATAGATTTTTATTCTTTGAAGCACTTTCTATTGCTTCTAGTTCTGCATGTGAATACATACTTGTTTCCATTAAAGTTTTGTCATCACTTCTACCAATTATCTCATTATCTTTAACAACAATCGCACCATAAGGGTATTTAGCATTTTTGCTTATTTCGATTGCTATATCAATATAGTGTTCATCAGTCATAATTCAATCACATCCTTTATTTCCATTATCTTCCGACTTTAAAATAAACTTTTCTTTCTTCAAGAGCATCTAAATCCTCTAAATCAGTTCTTTTCATTCCTAAATCATAGTAATATTTAGATTTTTCTAAATTTCCTATCATCTCATAATCATCAACAAGTTCAACATAAGCATATATAGAATTACGGTTTTCTTTAATCAAATCTAATATTATCTGCTCTCCT
Source organism: uncultured bacterium (assembly GCA_900314225.1). Classification (GTDB taxonomy): domain Bacteria; phylum Bacillota_I; class Bacilli_A; order RF39; family UBA660; genus UBA3789. Next base: position 1,176 of record OMUM01000001.1, read on the forward strand.
AATTCATAATTACCTAATTTAAATAAACTATGTGTTTTACATCTTAAACTGTTTTCATATGTATTATCATCTAAGTTCAATGTATTAACTAATTTATCTATATATTTATTTGTCGCATTTAAATCATATTCTTCTGTTTTTAAATTTAATATTTCTTCTTCAAAATCGCCAATAACATTTATCATAAAATCACTAATAAGATTAGCATCATCAATTTTTTCAATGGTATGAATATCATTTTTATTAGCATAATCTAGTATATAGTCCATAACTTCTAAATAATCATCAATGATATTTTTTATATTTAGATGTTTCTTGTTATCATATATATTTAATAGTTTTTTATTAATTTTAGTAGCTTTTACTTTTTTAGTATGAATATAATTATCATGATAAGTAAAAGGATCTATAAAATTATGTTCTTCCATATATTTAATATCATCTACATCAAGTAGTTTGTTATCTTCTTTTAGTTTATTTAAACAACATTTTTTATATTTGAGCCCAGAACCACATGGACAAAGCTGATTTCTACCGATTTTCATATCACCATTCAATCTCCTCTGGATAATCTTCATAATGTAAATCGTCTAATGAACAATTCTTTTGTTTACATAGTTTTTGCATATCTATTTTCATTTTTAAGTAATCTTCATAATCACCATAATTATATATTGCATCCATAATATGCATAAATTCTTTTTCTCTTTGTTTTTTTGACATTTTAGAATAATCAATAGATATAATCTCAAACCATTGGGGAATGAATATACTATCTGTTACTACTGATTCAAGTAATCCTTTTTTTATTTTATTAAATTTTATTTCTGTAAGCATATTTTCTAAAGAATATAATACTAATGAATAAAAGTAATTCACCATATTTATATAAGGATTATAAATATCATTAACTTTTTTATCAACTTTTCTTATAAAATGATTAATTAAAACCATATCTAGAAATAAATCAGGTAATAAATAATTAAAACAAAAACATATATTTTTATCGGTTATATCTTTCTTTTTAAATTTAAACCATTCTCTAGTATTATCATTTAAATCATTATCTATAAGTACCGCTCCTCTTTGTCCTTGATATGCATGCCTTACATCATATAAAAATCCATATAAATGATTTTGCATAGTGTATTCTCCATCACTAGAAGGATCTCCATGTATTAAATAATTTATGGAATCATATAAAAAATCTAAATCGTTGTAATCTCCGTAAATTGTAACACCAGCATAATTTTCAGTTAATTCTACTTTTAACATACTATTTTACTCCTCATAATCAATATTATTTTCTTTACACCAATTAATAGCTATTTCTTTATATTTCTTTTCTCTAAACTTATACCAATCTTCTATTATTTCAAAATTTATACAAGTATCTTTAAATCTTCTAAAAGCCCCTGGTCCATTAATTGCTATACACAATTGATTGTATAGCTTCACATCATTAATTGTTTCTATAAAATCTTCCATCATAGAATATTCATTAATATCATATCTAGTAGGCAACATTATAGACTTTTCAAATAACTCATCTAATTCATCTTCATTTAAGGTTTCTATTTCTCCAATATTGGACATAAATATTTTACTATCATCTGGATTATAATAATATTCTATTTCATCATTTGTAAAATCCAATGCATCTATTACTTCACTCAATTTAATCATTATTTTTACTCCTTATTTCATTAATTTTATCTAAGCTTATTGGTTTATAGTTAGTAACATCAACACTTAGATTTACATGTTTATTATCACTATAATTTTTAGGATAATCATCGCTAATTTTTTTATTATGAATGTGACCATGTAAATTAATATATCCATCTTTAATTTTAGTATCAGGTAGTGGTACATGAGATAGCATTATTTTATATTCATCTAATACTATTGGTGCATGTGTTAAAACAATAAAACCTATTTCTTCATAACATTTAACTGGCTTTCTGTCATGATTACCACGGATTAATATTTTATTACCATTTAATCTATTAAATATATTTCTTATTTCTTCATCGCTTGATAAACAAAAGTCACCTAAATGATATACAATGTCATCTTTTGTAACAATACTATTCCAATTATTAATTATGGTTTCATTCATTTCATTAACATTTTTAAAAGGTCTATTACAATATTTAATAATATTACTATGATGAAAATGCGTATCAGAAATAAAATATATCATTTACATCACACTCCAATTATTTATCCAATAACCAGTCCAATACATTCATCTTTCTTATACCATTATAATCTACCTCTGGATCTATATCCATTGTTAGTATAAATTTTGGATAATGGTCATTTATAGATTCTAAAGCTGATAATTCTCTTTCTAACGTATTTTTATCTCTTACTGTGTAAGCAACCTGAAAATATTGTACACCTTTGCTATTTTCTGCAACAAAATCTATTTCTTTATCTCCTGACTTACCTATATAAACTTTATATCCTCTTCTTACTAGTTCAAGATAAACTATATTTTCTAAAACATGTCCTAAATCAACATATTTTCTTCCAAGTAACGCATATCTCATAGTAACATCAGTAGCATAGTATTTTTCACCACTAGTTAGATATTGTTTTCCTTTTATATCATATCTAGATACTTTATTAAAGATAAAACTTTCTACTAGAGAATCTAAATAACTTTCAACTGTATGAACTGATATACTTCTACCATTAGAAGTTAAAGTATCCGCAATCTTTTTTACAGATAATATATTACCTACACTAGAAAACATAAATTCTGAAACACTTCTAAGCATACCAGTATCTGCTATTTTCTTTCTTGTAGCTATATCTTTAACTATTATCGTATTATATATACTATCTAGATACTTATCAACTTCATCTTGATTATCTAGTTTTAAAGCATATGGCATAGAACTATTATTTACATATTTTAAATATAATTTTTCGTCTCCTTCTTGTTTATAAAAATCAGCATATTCTTTAAATGATAAAGGAAACATTTTAAATTCAACATATCTTCCAGATAAGAATGTAGCAAGTTCACCAGATAATAAATAGGCATTAGAACCGGTTATATATTCATCTACATTTTTCTTTATATATAATCCATCAACTGCTTTTTCAAATTTATCTACAACTTGAACTTCATCTAAAAATACATAATACATATCATTATCTTTTATTTTATCATTAACATAATTATAAAGTTCCATATAATCATTAAAATTATATTCTGGTGATTCAAGGTTTAATGATATTATATGATCTTCTTTTATACCTGTTTGTTTTAAATAATTTATGAATAATTCAAATAATGTAGATTTACCGCATCTTCTAATTCCAGTAACTACTTTTATTAAGTCCTTATCTTTCCAATTTTTTAAGGCTTCTAAATATTCATTTCTTTCTATCACATTTCATCACCTGAATAAAGTATAACACAAAGTAAAATAATTTGCAACAAAATGCAAATTATTTATATTTTTTGACATTTTTTGCAATTGTATATTTGCAAGCTTAAATAACTACAAAACAATTATAACTAAACTCAACATCATACTTTTTAGTATATTTACTAGATATTCCTCTAGTTATAGTAAGGGTATCATTTATTAGACAACAAGGTGTATGGGTGTTACACTTATTCCTTGACCAAATGCTGTAGTTGCTAATTCTACATTGCCGACTTTATTCATTGGAAACAAAATACCAGTTGCTTCACCTGACAAATCAATACCTGTTTTTTTACCAAAACCAAACTTGTCAATATATGAAAATAATCTTTCTTTACCTAATAATTGGCCTAATTTTACAAATCCTGGGTTACAAGAGTTTTGCAGTACTTGTAAAAATGTTTGATCTCCATGTCCGCCACTTTTCCAGCATTTTAGAACACTACCATCAACATTAACTTTACCAGAATCATAGAAATGATCATTAAAAATATCAATAACTTTTTCTTCCACTGAACTTGCCATTGTAACAATCTTAAAAGTACTTCCAGGTTCATAAGCATCCCAAATTGGTAAATTCCTATTTAAAACATTTGTGCCATATTCCTTATACTTATTTGGATCAAAATCAGGACTTGATCCCATACCAAGTATCTCACCTGTATTTGGATCAACCGCAATAGCAAGAGCCATATCGGGGCTAAACATATCCTGGATATTTTTTAGTTCTCTCTCAATTGACTTTTGAATATCAATATCAATTGTAAGTCTTACATCCATACCGGCCGTTGGAGCTTTATAAATATCTGATAAATTTATTTTATTACCATGCGCATCACTAAAATATTTTATAACTCCATTTTCTCCTTTTAAATATTTATCATATTGTAATTCAATACCTGATAAGCCCTGATTATCAATGCCAACATAACCTAGAACATGAGACATAAAATCTTTGTAAGGATAATTTCTTTTTGCCTCTTTAACAAGATAAACACCATCTAACTTTAAATCATTAATTTTTTTCGCAACATCATAACTAAGTCTCCTACCCTCAGGATGAACTCTTTCAATTGATGTCTTTTTATTGACATGCGTCTTCATTGATTTATAACTAATTCCTAAGATGTTAGCTAATTCTTTAGTTACTTTTTCTTTATTCTTAATTTGATTAGGTACTAATACAAGCGAAGAAGTTGTTAAATTATCAGCTAAAACTTTCCCATTTCTATCTAAAATTCTTCCTCTATCAGCTTCTATTTCTAAATTTCTACTCCATAAATCCCCAGCCAATTTATTAAGCTTTTTATACTCAAAAACTTGTATATAAAAAACTCTAATAATTACTAAAATTAAAAAAATTAGCATAAAAATAAATATTAGTTTAATTTTCTTATCAATTTTTTTAGTAAACAAATTAACACCTCACTAAAAAATATGATAAAAATATAAATAATATTAAAAAAACTATATGAACAATAACCTATTCATATAGCAATTTATAACATTAATTATTATTTGATTTTAACATCTTTATAAATTCAGAAGTTGCTTTAGTTAAAAATTCATCAATATAAACACTACATACATCCATATCCGGTAAATCAGTAAAACTAATTAATTCAAAATCAGCAAAATCTTTTTGTTTTTTTACAATATCTTCAGCAAAATAGCCAATTCCTAATCCCCTTCTTACAAGTTCCAAAAACATATCAGTATTTATTGACTCAATAACTGGAGTTAAAGCTAAATTTTTTGATTCAAGATATTCATCCAGCTTCTTTCTTATAGAAAGCGTTTTATAAGGAAATATAAGTTGATAATTCTTTAAATCTTCAATACTTTTTATTGAAACATCCTTCATTAATTTTTTATTATAAAAAAAGCAATTTTTTAATTTAGTTAAAGTTACTTTTGAAACACTTTTTTTACTTTGAATTGGTAAAGTATCTAAAACTAAATCAAGTTTCCTATTTTCTAGCATTTCTATCATACTATCCGTAGAAGCAGAAATTATTTCAAATTTAATACCTGGATATTTGATTCTAAACTTTTCAATATAATCAGTTAAATAAATAACCCCTATATATGTAGGTACTCCTATTCTAATACTACCAAAATTTAGACTATTTAGATTTTTTAAATGTTCTTCTGCATCATTAAAAATATTAAATGCCGTTGAAACGTATTTATATAATTCTTTTGCTTCTACAGTTGGTTCAATACCCTTAGAATTTCTATAAAACAACTTATAACCTAATTGATTTTCCAATTCTTTTAAACTATAACTAACTGCAGGTTGTGAAACATATAATTTTACAGCCGTTTTCGATATACTTTTTTCTTCATATAAATATAAAAATATTCTATAAAGATTATAATCTATATTCATACCCGTCCCCTCGTGGCATATTATATTACAAACTTTTATAAAAAGTCAATTTATATAAAATAATTTTATATAATAAAAAAAGCATTACTTTTTAATAATGCCTTTATCTAGTATGTTTATTCTCTTCTTTCTCTTCTTGTTCTTCTTGATTTGATAGGAATTCCTTCATCATGTATGTTACTTCATTTCCATACTTGCCATTTTTCATATTAGAACTCATAGTAGAAGAAACTTTATTAGCGAGAGCAACAGCTCCAGCGGAAGATAGCAAAGTAGTTAACATATCACTTGGTAAACTTGATAATGCTTGAACATGCTCAGAAGAAAGTGTTGTTAATCCTTGAGCTAAGTTTGTAACATCAACAGCAGCCTGATTAGCATCTGATATTGCAGTTGGATGATTAGCAATATATTGCATTGCTTCTTGAACACCATGTAAATCAAATTGTGGATGACTCGCTGCATAAGATTTTAATATATCTAAATTAGAGCTTACAATTTGTGTAAGAGTAGACTGAGAAGATGAAGAAATATTTGCTAACTCTTGTAAAGCCTGTGAACTAGAAATTGTACCATTTGCATATCTAGAAGCAACATCATTTATACTTGCATTAACTGAATCAAAGTTACTATTATAAAAAGTATGATTAGCAGAATCTATAGCATGATATTGAGCACCAAATCTCCAATTAGTCTGATCCATAGCTCCTCTTTCACTTACATTTGCACCATTAAGAACATCTTGATAACTTTGAGCTTTTTGTCCTTCAACAAAAGTGCCCCTTCTACCAGAGATATCATTTCCAACTTGATGAACATAATCCATTGTTGCATCATTATTGGCATTAACCCTATTAGCTTCGTCATTTTGTCTCTGTAAAATTCTATCTTCTTCGATTTGATGAACTCTTACAGCATTTATTGCACTAACTGTCGCAGATGTAACTGCTATTGTTGTAAATAAATCTCTTACAAAAGGATCATCTCTATAATCAAATTCTTCAGCAAGTGGTGAGTAATACTTTTTCCCAGTACTTCTATTACCAAAAATACTATTACTTATTTCTGTATTACCAGAATACAAAGCTTCCAAAGTTACAAAATGATCAACTATAGCTTCACTATCTTTATTATCCTGAGCATTACGCAAAGCTTTTCCTTCTTTTGCAAGAGCAGCTTGTAAGTTATTGTCAAAATTATCTATTTTTGCAAATCTCTTACCAACATAACTTAATTTTGTTGAAACTGCTTTAAAGTCTTCATCTAATCCATGAATACCACCAGATAATAAATTATTTGCTTCAACTCTATTTTTCTCAATTATATTTATTGCTTGAGCAGCGAAATCAATAAGTTGCTTTCTCCTGTTTTTAAGAACAATTACCTGTTTAGAATTATTATTATTTGCAATCTTGTTTTCTAAAATATCAACTTCTTTTAATAAAGTAAATAATTTCTTATAATTTCCTTCTATTTCTGAATTTAATATTTGGACTTTTTTAATTCCATAATCTCTTAATTTAGCTTGAATTAAAGCATTAATTTGAACATTCATATCTGTTTTAAGTTGTGAACCACGATATTCATAAAATAATACGCTTAATTCTTCTTCAGTTAATTGATCAAGTCGTGCTTTAAATGTTTCCATAGTATTTTTAACATCGGGTGTAGTTAATAATTTTCCACCAAGTTTAGTAAAGAAACTACCAATTGCTTTTATAGATGCCGGAACAAAATGTACAACATTATAAAGATAATTGCCAGAATGTAATTCATCCCTGAAATTCTTAGAAACTTTTATATTACTTGCTAAATATCTTTTAGCATCTTTCTTACCAATATCTAAATCTTTAGTAAGTTTATAAATAATCTCTTCAACATGCGGTCTAGAATGCTTCTTTTCATGTTCAATATTAGGTCTAGGTTTTATAGGCTTATTCTTCTCTAAATCAGTTTTAGAAGATTTTTTATCAGTTCCTTGTTCTTTTATTGGAGTTGTAGTTTTAGAAGGAATACTATCGATTTTTTGATCATTAGTTGGTGTTGTATCTTTTAGTGGATTATCCTTTGAAATAACATCTGATACAGGTGTCATTTTCTTAGTATTTTTAACACTCTTCATTTCTATATTATAAGGAGAAATATCATTATCCTTATTTTTAGAAATCCTATCAACATCAGCTTTTGAAATTCTATAACACAATGCTCCATTTATAGTAACAGGATTTCCAATTTCTTTAGCATTAAATCTATTAAATGTATTTTTTCTAGCAAAATAATCTCCTGAATCGTTATCAATAAAAATAGTATACTTTTCAACTAGTCCCCTTGTCGTATTAAATTCATCTTTCTTACTAGGACTAATTTCTTTATATGGAATACCAGGCTTTGATGTATCTCCTAGTGGAACTGTTTCTTTCAACCATTGTTCATACTCTTGTCCTTTTGGCTCATCAATTCCATCACCAATAGCTGACAAAATTTGTTCTTCAGTATAACCAGGTGCCCATCTCAATTGTGTATTATCCATATCTGCAGGAGCACGAAGAGGAGTTTTAGTTAATTTCTTATCTACTACACCCTTATTAACTCTTGAAGGTAAAGAGTCAGAATTTTGTCTCAACATATCTAAAGAATTATCCTTAACTTTAACATTTCTCGGCTTTTTGCTCAATAACATTTTTGTATCTAAATTATATAAAACTTCAATTGCATCTAAAACAGAAGTGCTTTTTTCTTTCTTTTGCTGTTCAGCAATTTCCTTAGTTATACTATTTTTTGCCTCTTTAATTTGTCTTTTCTGTTCATTTGTTCTTTCTTTATATGGAATATCAACTATATCAGCCAAATTCTTTCTAGCAAGAATAGCATTCATAATTCTTTTTTTGGATAAAGTAGAAGTTATTTCTTTATATTCATCATAAGATAAACCTAAAGCATTTGCATTAAAATAATCTCTTTTAATCTTACTTTGTTTTCTTTTTAAAGATGCTACTTGGTTTTTACAATTTTCAATTTTATCTTTTACTTTTTTAATATCTTCTTTTAATTTTTTTCTTTCTTTTTCATATTCTATATCAATTTTAGATAACTCATCTTGTGATAAAACATCAGACTTACGTTTAGCTCTAGCTTCATATAGTTTTCTAGATTCTTCATATAATAAAGCATATCGCTCTAAACTACTTTTAAGAGATTTCTCTATATTAGAAATTTCAATTTCTATTTTATTTATTTCATCATTAAATCCATCAAAATCTGTACTTATTTTTTTCTCTAAATCATTTAATTTTTCTTTTACTTCATTAATAATTTCGTCGTTTTCAATTGGAGAAGAATTTAATTGTTTTCTGACTTTTTTAATTTCATTTAATTCATCTTTTAATTTCATTACATCTACATCTGTATTACTTAAATTACGTCTTTTTCTTTCAGATAGTAAATTATCTAATTGATTTATTAAATCATCATTTTCTTCCATTCCATTTTCTTGATGAGCAACAAAATTCCATAATTCTTGAATTCTAGAATTAAGTTCTTCATCAGATAAATTAGATAAATTATCTTCAAAGTCTCTATTATTATTTTTAGAGTTTAATTCAGTAATAATCATATCCCTAGCATTATGAAAAGCCATATCCCTTTTCTCTTCTAGAGAGCCCAATTCTTGTTCACTTAATTTCTTATTAATTATATTATCACTTTTCATACTCTCACCACCAATCAACTATTACTCTCTCTATCAATTTGTTCCAAAACTTCATTTACCATAGCAAGCTCTCTCTCATCAGTTATGCTCTCTAAAGCTTCTTTTCCATCAAATGGACTATAACTAGAAACAAAAATATTTTTTCTACCATTTGATCCAATCGAATCATCAGTGTAACCAACATAAGACTTCATAGTATCTTCAGAGTCAAACGTAAATAGAATTTTATACTCAACCTTTTTACCATCTTTTTCAATAATAATTTTCTCATTATCAATATCAAAATCCATTACTTAATTTCTCTCCTAACATATAAAAATTTTAGCATTTGATAAAATAAAAGTCAATTTACTAGCTTTCAACTTTAACAATAATATTTTCTTTATTTTTAATACTATTTTTATTTTTAACGCTAATGTAATAAAAAACGTCTTCTTTAACATTACTTTTTAATTGTTCTTTTTGAATAATAGTATTATTTTTATCAATCATCAAATTCTTATTATTATCATTCTTAGTAACTATGACATCAGAACTTGTATTATTAATAATATTTACACTATACTCTAATACATCTTTATTAATTTTATTATCTTTATAATTTGAAACTCTGATTATATATTTATCTTCCAAATTTTCTGCATTAATTTGAACAATACTCTGTTGAGTTGCTTCAATTATAGGAATAACAATATTAGCATTCTTTATCTTTTTTTCTTCTTTACTCTTCTTAACAACCACTATACCAAGAACTATTACAACAAATAATAATAACCCAAATATAAATTTTAAAATATTTTCTGTAGTTAATACTTTCTTTTTAGTATTTCTAGTATTTTTATTATTTTCTTTAGGAACCTTTTTATTATTAATTTTTCTTTTTTTAACTATTTTTTTATTAGTACTTTTCTCTTTATTAATACTTTTCCTACTTTTAACTTTTCTTGTCTTTCTTTGATTTCCTTCTTCCATTAGTACCTATCTCCTTTATAATTATTTAAAATAGAAACACATTTCAAATTTGTAACATTATATTCTTCTAAGATATTATTTTTCTTTTCTAGATAATCATATATTTTTTTATCCTTAAAATTACATTTGTCAGCATCTTCACGGGTCGCTCCAAAATATACTTTTTTTATATTTGACCAAATAATAGCCGATAAACACATTGGACAAGGTTCACAACTACTAAATATCGTATAGCCTGTTAAATCATGCGTTTTTAACTTTCTACAAGCCTCTCTTATCGCAACAATTTCGGCATGATTTGTTGGATCATTACTAGCTAAAACCATATTATGACATCTACTAATTATATTATAATCTTTATCTACAATAACAGCACCAAATGGTCCACCTTCACCTTTTTCTACCCCTATTTCTGCTTCTTCAGCAGCCATATTTAAAAAATCCTCTATCATTACCTCTTATATCTCTCCTTAATATTAGTAAACTGATTAGTCTTATTATTAATCTGTTCTTCTGTTAAACTACTACTTAAAACAGCAGTAGAAACATCTTCATTTATTTTAACTTTTTTACTAATCTTATTACTTATTTTTATATCACCGCTTAAAACATTAATTAAATTATCTGTACGTTTAAAAGAAATAACCATTTCATTGCTATAACCATCCTTATTATAATTAATAAATTTTGAAAAAAAAACCAAATTAATTGCTTTATTATCTTGATTAAATAATAAGTTAAAATTAAAACCATTAGAACTTTTATTATATTTGAAAGTACCAATATTTTTTTTATTACTATCTAGAAAATTTATACTAATATTTTTATTATTATAAGTAACTTTACCTATAAATTTAAGACTCTCATTACTTAGATAATAAATATCTCCACCATTATTACTTATTTCATAACTTAAAGTTTCCTTACTTTTATTATTCAAATGAATAAGTTGATATTTTAATGGTTTATATAAAAATTTATTAACAAAAATATTTAAAACATAACTTTCATTTTTTGGAACAAAGAACTTTTTATTACTAATTTTAGTTTTAGAAAAGTCTTTATCTATATTAGTTAAAATGCTATTAGCCAGATTATCATGTTTTAAATCATTTAATATGTTGTTTAATAAATTTCTTATAAAATTATCATCAATAGTCATACTTATTTGATAAACATTAACATCTTCATTATTAATTTTTTCAGTAACTTCATACTTTGTTATTTTATTTTCATTTAAATTATTTTTTAAACTATTAATTATAAAATTATATAAATAATCAACATTTTCTTTTGAAGTAACATCATTATTTAAATTTTCAAAATAGTTGCAACTTCCATCATTAACATAAGTATTTAATATATTTTCTAAGAAATAATATTTTGTTGAGTTTTCTACTAAATATTTATTATTAAAAACTAATTCATTTCCAATAGTTCCCTTACTAGCAAAATATAGTTGCTTTGATGACTTATTTTGCATTAAATTATATGTCAATTTAGTATTATTTAAATTATTTATAATATTATATTTTTCTAAACTCTCTTGATCTATAGAATTTGCTAAATATTTCTCACTAGAAAATCCAAAAGAAGTTTCACCTTCAATTGAAAAATTATCACCGATTTCATATTTTTTATCTAAATTATAATAATTTATTAGTTTATTATTAATCTCATCTATAAAATTAGAAAAAATAGTTTTAGGTTTTGCCAAATTATTATAATAATATCCCTTATAAAATAAAAAAGATGCTAATATTATAAGAATTAAAATAATAACAAAACGTATTATAATTTTAACTCTACTCATAATATCACATCCCTATCATAAAATGATTATATCAAATATATCAAAAAGAAACAATAAGTCAATCATAAGAAAAAGGACAATTTTATAATGCAAAATTACCCATACCAGAAATTAATATAATAAATAATAAAATAATTAGAAAACTTATTGGTAATAATATATTTAAAATGAATGAATTACTACTTAAATTAACTTCATCAGCTGATTGTTTTATTATTAAGTCTTCTTCTTTTTTTGATAAGTGAAAAAGCATTTTATTAACTTTAGTTCCACATTTAGAACAAAATAAAGCTTCATCATTTAATTTATTACCACATTTTACACAATACATATATACTCCTATTTATTTAGTTCTTTAAATAACTCATTTTTTGTTTTTATACCCAAAATATCTTTAGTAATCTTACCTCTTTCAAAAATTTTAATATCAGGAACAGTCGTAATATGATAAATTCTAGTTAAAGATAAGATTCTATCTAAATTAACTTTAACCATTTCATATTCACTTAAATTATCTTTTTCTTCTTCTAATATTTCTCCAACTGATAAAGACGAATTATTCCATGGTGCATAAAAATAAACTAATACTTTATCATGAGTAATTATTTCATCAAATTCTCTTATATTTTTTATTTCTTGCATATAATCTCCTAATATTTATTTAAAACACTATTTATATTTTTAACATCATTTAGCTTATTTTGATTAATTAATTTTTCAATAGTATTTTTATCTATAACTTTATGTTTCAACATTATATCTAATGTTTTCAAATTAGCATCATTAGTACTAATTTCTTTATTTGATACTTTAACTCCTAAATCATATATTTCTTCAACACTAGATGTAAAATTACTAGTATAACCTGATAATATTGGAGTATTATATAATATTTTATTAATCATCGTACTTTCTGTAAATATAGAATAATTTCTTAAAGGGATCATTAAAACAATAAATACAGCAAATAAAACTATCCAACCCTTAATTACAGAAACAATTCCACCTAATATTTTAGAAGGTATGATTAAAATAATTGTTAGATTTACTAATTTTTGTATAAATCTAGAAATTTTAATAATAAACTCATAAATTGTTAATAATATACCAAATACTAAAATAAACCCAATTGCTTGATATATTAATATATTTATTACAGAAAAGCCATCAATTGTACCAGTAATATTAAAAAAAGGCAAAATTAAACATAAAAAGTTACCAACAATACCTTTTAAAGCAAAAGACAAAATAAAAACTAATATAATTCCAACTAAAGCAAATAATTCTCTAATAACCCCATTTTTAAAACCAGTTATAAAAAACATAACCAATAACAATATTATACCAATATCAAAAACATTTAACATAGTTTACTCTCCTTTTTAATACATATTAATTATAAACTAAATATTAGATTTATGCTATAATAATTTACAGGTGATGTTTATTATGTTAGATGAGTATATGATTTCTTTAGGATATAATGATGAACAAATTTCTTTTATAAAAAATGCTTATCCAACCAGTAAATATTCTGAATCAACACTTCTTTTTAATTTAAAAAATATGAGTAATTACTTAAAAAGAAATAGTTTAACAAATAAAGATATTATTAATATTACATTAACTATTCCTAATATTATATGTATGAGTATTGAAAATATTAGAGAAAAAGTTATTGAGCTAGCAAACATTGGTTTTAATAAATTAGAAATATTTAAAATGATTAGTAATTATCCTTATATTATAGATACATCAATAGAAAAAATTACTAATAAATTAGATTGTTTAATAGATCTAGGTTTAGATATTAATAGTTCTAAAGAATTATTAATTAATAAAACAGAAATATTAAATATAGATAATTACAATATAAAAAAAAGATTTAACTATTTTATAAATAAAGGATATAAAGAAAAAGATATAATTAATATAATAAAAAACAATCCTAATATAATAGATTGTAATTTAAATGTTTTTAATAAAAAATTAAATTATCTTAAAGATATGCATTATACAGACAAAGATATTATAAAAATAACTTCTTTTCTACCAAATTTATTATTTAAAGATATAAAAGACATTTCAAAAAAGTTCGATTTATTAACAGACTATGGCTACTCAAATCAAAATATTATTGAAATAACCAGAAAAGTACCTTGTATTTTAGAAGATAATCATATTAATAATCTAAATAATCAATTAGAATTTTTAGAAAATTTTAGTTTTACAAAAGATGAAATAATTTCTATTACTTGTAAAAATCCTTTTATTATTTTATATTCTTTAGACTACTTAAAATGGAAATTAGATAATTTATTAAATTATTTTTCTAAAGATGAACTAATTAAAATAATTAATGATTTTCCAATAATCATAGGTTATAGTATAAGAAATATTAATGAAAAAATAGAATTTTATAATAATATTAATTTTAAAAATACTATTATTAACAATCCTAGTCTTCTAAAATATAATATTGATTATATTAAAGCACGCTATAAAATAATAACTGATAATAAAATAGAAGATGTCTATAAAGATTTATTTGATGATAATGTAAATATACAAGAAATAGATGAATATTTATTTTGTAGTGATAAAAAATTCTATAAAAAATATAAAATTTTAAGTAAAGAATTGTTGAGGTTATGATATGGATGTACTAATTAGATATGGTTTTACAATAGAAGAAATAAAAAATATGATGGATACCAATCCAAATATAAGTAATATTGATGATAAAACAATCTATTCTCTCATTGATAAATTAGGACTTATTGGTTGCATGAATAATTATATTAAAAATATATTTATTTGTAACCCCTTTTATTTATCAAGAGATCCCATTGAAGTAGATAGTTTACTAAACAAATTAAAAGAAATTGGAATTATTAATATAAATATATTACTGGATAGTAATCCATATATATTGAATCTGAATGATATGGATATTGATCAAATTTATAATAATTTATTAAAGGAGGGATATACTAAAGAAGAAATAATTGATAAGTTTAATTATAATTCTTTTAGTATTATGTAATATGAATGTAGTTATTAGAGTAAATAAAGAAATAAAAGAAAAGATGCTTGATTATTATAAAGATAAAATGCGAGATAAGAAAATTCCTTATGTAGTATTTCAAGCAAAAGATGAAGATACTGTTATTACGATGTATGAGTCTGGTAAAGTAATGTTTCAAGGTACAAGTGCCGATGTAGATGCTGCTATGTGGGGAACAATGTTAGAAGATACAAAAGAAAAAAAAGAAGAGCGAAAGAAAGAAAACGAAAAATATTACTATTCTAGTGCAGTTGGATCTGACGAGGTAGGAACAGGAGATTATTTTGGACCAATTGTTGTTACCGCAACATATGTACCTAAAGAAGAAATTGAATACTTAGAAAAATTAGGTGTTGGTGATTCAAAAAAAATAGATGATGAAAAAATATTAAAAATTACTCCAGAGATTGCTAAAAAAATAAAATATCGAAGTGTAATACTTACAAATAAAGAATATAATGAAAAATATAGTAATGATATAAATATGAATAAAATTAAAGCTATTCTTCATAATCGAGTTTTATATCAGTTAGTAAATGAAGAAAAGCCAAAATATGATTATATTATTGTCGATGAATTTGCTAGAGAACAAAGATATTATTATTATTTGAATGATCAAAAAGTAGTACAAAGAGGAATTACTTTCATTACTAAAGCAGAAGACAAAAATATGGCTGTTGCCTGTGGTTCCATCATAAGTCGTTATATATTTTTAAAAGAATTCGATAAGATGTGTGATGAAATTCACATACCTCTTCCAAAAGGAGCAGGAAAAGATGTTGATAAAATGGGTGAAGAAGTTGTAGAAAAATATGGAGAAGAAAAGTTAAAAGAGATTGCTAAATTAAATTTTAAAAATACCGAAAGAATTCTACATACTATGATATATTAGTAAATTAAAAGAAGTTCAAAATGAACTTCTTTTTATGATTTATATACTAAAAATAAAAGTAATAAATTTGGATCTTTTCCATTAACAATAATTTCATATATTAAATCAATTATTGGTATTGTTACTTTTTTATCTTTTAATAACATATAAATAGACTCCAATGTATAATAACCTTCAACTGTAGTATTTTCTAAATACTCTTTTACTTTTTGAGTACTTGCTCCTTCACCTATTAAATTACCAAAACTAAAATTTCTACTTTTAGGAGATGTACATGTAAGAATTAAATCGCCAATTCCTGCAAAAGACATTACAGTTCTTTTATCACAATCAAATGCTTCCAAAATATTTTCCATATCATGACTGGCCTCAGTTAATAACATTGCTTTAGTAGATTCATTGGCCTTCAATCCAGCAAGCATTCCAGCAGCCAAAGCAATAACATTTTTAATAGAACCACATATTTCTACACCAATAACATCTGTAGTATCTCTTAATTTAATGTAACTATTTTGTAATGCTTGTCTAGCAAGAAGTATTGTCTCAGGGGTTTTACTAGCAATCGTTAACCCTGCCGGCATCCTAGTTATTAAATCAACCGCAAAACTTGGTCCACTTATAACTGCCACATTTTTAGTATTTAATTTATTCTCTACTATTTCACTAATAAACAAACCCGTTTTCTGTTCAATACCCTTAGTTGCGATTAAAATATTATCATTATCAATAAATGGTGTCATCTCATCACATAATGAACTAACATATGCAGCAGGTATTGCAATTATTAACAAATCTTTATCTTTAATTACAGTTTCAACATCAGTTGAAACTTTTACTTCATCATCAATTTTATACCCAGGTAATTTAATTTTATTGCATCTATTTTTTAATATTTCATTCTTTGTTTCTTCGGTCTTTGTCCATATAGTTACATCGTGATTATTATATCTCAAAATACTACATAGAGCCATTCCATAAGCTCCTCCACCAAATAATCCTACTCTCATATTTTCTCCTTCATACTAAAGTGTTTCTACTATATTTTCCTAGTATAAACTAAATGTTTATATTTAATATTATTCTCATCATGTTCTCCAATAACTTCACTATTCCAATCGTTTTTATCAAACTTTGGAAAAAATGCATCTGCTGGAGCCGAAGCATCTATTTCTGTTAAAAGCATTTTGTTAGAATAATCAATTAATTGCTGATAGATGCTTGCTCCACCTATTACCATCACTTCATCTTTATATTTTTCTACATAATCTAATAATTCATCTATAGAATGAACTACTATTATAGAAGGATCTAAATCTTTATTTTGTCTTGTTAAAACAATATGTGTCCTCTTTGGTAATAACTTTGGAAGAGATTTTAGTGTATTCATTCCCATAACAATAGGTTTATTTATAGTATTATCTCTAAAAAATTGCATATCTTCCTTAAAATGCCAAATAAGTTTATTATCTTTTCCAAGTTCTAAATTTTTACCAACAGCCGCAATAATAGTTAAATTTTTCATATTATATCCCCAAAGGAAACTTAAGTTGAGGATTAAGTTTCTTTATTTTTTCTCTTGGAGCCTTTACTTTAATATCTTCTGGAGTCATTTCATAAAAATTAGTCTTGTCAGTATTTAGATCAATTGATATATCTTTATCATCACAAGCTGGTGTTCTTTTTAATAATTCTTTTACTTGATTAATATGTCGATCATAAATTTGTACATTTACTGGTTTCCAAGTAAATATTCCAGGTTCTAAGTTTAAGTGACGAGCAAATAACATTAATAATACAGTATACTGAACTTGATTAATACAGCCAGCTGTCGCAAAATCACTTGACCTTTGAATCAAAGTCATATCTAGATAGTCTTTGCCATCACGACCATGTCTAACATTCCAAATTGTCATGAAAGCACATGGTTTTAATCCATGAGGCAATAAAAAATCATCATCTTGCCACATACTAATAATATGACGTCTACCATCAGGATTATCTTTTA
>OMUM01000114.1 GCA_900314225.1 uncultured bacterium
TCTAGAACCAGATAATGTTAGTGTAACACTGCCTTTTATCAAATCAACACGTTTATTTGCTGGATAGTTTTGTGAAACAACATAGCCACTATTACCTTTAAAACTAACTGGTATTCCAAGTCTTGCAGCAGCACTTCTTGCTTGGGACTCTGAGTCTCCAACAAAATTTGGAAGTAGAGTATAACCACCACTTGATTTATAAGGACCCTCACCAATTACCTCAATCTCATAAGGATCATTAATTGAAAAACTAAATTTCTTAATAACTGAATGCTCTTTTTTACCTAAATTAACTTTCATTGCATTAATTATATCTTTTCTACTACTTTGATTAGGTACATAATCCCATAATACCATCTTTGCACGTTCATCATAAATCATTTGTCCAGTACCTTGTAAATACAATCTTTGTACATTTATTACATTAGAATTATCTGTTACTGTACTTCTTTTTAATATATCTTTTCCAACATTATAGAAAGACAATATTTGTTTTGTAGTTAAATTTGTATCCATACTATTAGATACTGTATTTAATATATCCATAAATGTAGAAACGTCTTTTATTGTTTTAATTTTATTAACAAGAGCCATAATAATTTCTTGTTGGTGTTCGGCTCTACCAAAATCACCATTAGCAAGTTGCTTTCTATTTCTTGCATAAACTAGGGCTTGTTCTCCATTCAATGTTTGCTCTCCAGGATTTATACATACTTGACCACCAC
This sequence comes from uncultured bacterium, assembly GCA_900314225.1. GTDB lineage: Bacteria > Bacillota_I > Bacilli_A > RF39 > UBA660 > UBA3789. The sequence continues at coordinate 726 of OMUM01000114.1, forward strand.
GAGAAGAATCATCTGTACATAATCTCTGACCAACATTTACATCAACACCACCAACAGCATCAACAAGTTTTACTAAACCTTTAAAATTAATCTTAGCATAATAATCAATATCAATATCAAAATAATCTTTAATTGTATTAATCATACAATCATCACCATAAGCTGCAGCATGAGTAATTTTATTTTCAGGTTTTCCACTCCAACAAGATATTGGAACGTAACTATCTCTTGGTATAGAAAACATAGTTGCGTTTAAAGTCTTAGGATTAAATGTAATTAATATTAATGTATCACCATTAGCAATAGCATTTTCACTTAATACTTCGTCTGTAGAATCAATCCCCATTAGAAGGATAGTAAATGGTTCTGTAATACTCTTGCCAGAAGATGCAGTCTCTATTGCAGAGTTATTTGCTTTAAGCATCTTTTTACTCTTACTAGTAATTATCCTCGTTTCAGTTCCAACATTTTCATATCCACTTATACCAGAAAACATTGAAACATAGTGATTAGTAACAAACATAGCATCTAAATCTCCACTATATAAATCAACTAACATACTAGTATAATCATCATAATCCTTAATTTCATTATCATCATTTAATTTATTTTTCTTAATTATCTCTTGTGGAATAATATAACCTTCAGGACTAGTCTTATCATCCAAAATACCAATAGTCATATCTTTAATATCACTAACTTTATTAGCATCACTTTTACTCATAACCACCAAATCACTAGTATAAGTTACAAAAGTCTTATTAAGTCCACTAATTCTTCCATATACATAAAAGATAACAATTCCAACTGCTAAACAAATTAACATATATATAATATCAAAAATTATAAATAATACTCTCTTAGATTTCTTTTTCTTTTTCTTTCTAATACCTCGTGACTTAAATAGAATAATTAAATCAATTAGTATAAGAACTCCAATAACAATATATCTAATCAGTGTTTCAATACCACTCAGCAAAAATATTTCATAGATTGCAAAAAAACTACTCAATAAAGTAATAATTACCAATATAATAACAAATTTACTAAAACCACCTGAGTTTTCTTTATTTTTTTTAGCCATAAAACTCCTCCAAACATAAAAACTCTTATTATAAAATTATATCTAAAAATATTTACTTTTACAAGTTTAGACGAATACTTCTAAAATAAATAAATTATTCCTGTAAAATAATTGTAAAGATAAAATTATTGAATTATAAATGATTACTTTATTTATAAAGAATTGCTATAATATATATAAAGTAGGATGGGGTAATCTGTTAAAAGGAGGTATAGTATGAAAAAAAAGTATCTAGCAATTATAAGTTTTCTTACAATTCTTTCATTTAATAAAAATATCTATGCTTTTGATGTAAATAATTATAAAGATAAAAGTTTATGTGGTAATTATGAAGTAGCAGGTTTCCATTCAGATGGTGTAATAGATCCTGTTTATTGTACTTCTAGTTATGATGAAGCTAAGAGTTTAATGGAAAATAATGGAGCAAGAGACTTAGCTATAATGACTAAAGTAAATGGTAAAACAAAAATAATAGATGTAAACTATGGACTTGTAAGACTAAATATGCACCAAAACAATGTCAATACTTATATTTATGACAATTCTAATTTGACTAATCAATATAAATGGCAAAAGTTTTATTTTAATGGTAGTTATGGTGAAGATGGAGGCTTTCTTGGAACTAGTCATGATAGTGGACAGTGGGCAGCACACATTAGAATTGCCGATACAACAGGTTGGGTAGGAGAAAAAGATTATGAACTTATTCCAATTACTTGGCTAAAAAGTAGCAGTTCCTATACTGTTAACTCTGAATCAATTTCTCATAATGAAGTATCTGATATTACTGTTTCTAATTCAGCCAAAGCTAAAAGAGCAATTGGACCAAAACCAACAATGCTAGCAACAGGAACTTATTATAGTTTCGATGGACATTATTTTTATAATACTTTAGAAAGCCTCATGCAAGACTATAAAAATAATAGTATAGAAAGAGCCGTGAATAAAAATAATCCATACTACAATTATTACATGTATTTAAATATTCATACTAAAAGTAATTATTCCAGTACTAATATTAATGATTATATTAAAAATAATATGGGTAAAACTAAAAATGCCTATGGTGATTATGCCGAGTCAGGTGCTAGTACTTTGTATGGCATGGGAACATATTTCTATCATGCTCAAGAAAAATATGGAACAAATGCTCTTTTAACTTTTAGTCTAAGTCGAAATGAAACTGGTAATGGAACTAGTAATATTTCAATTAGTAAGAATAATGGCTTTGGACTAAATGCTGTTGACTCAAATCCATATGCCAGTGCTAGTCGCTATGCCTATTTTGAAAATAGTATTATTGGATTTGCTAACGACTGGATGACTTATAACTATGCCAAAGCTGATGCTAGTAATTATTTTGGTAGTCAGTTTGGTGATAAACAATCAGGTATAAATATTAAATATGCATCCGACCCATATTGGTCTGAAAAAATGGCTCAAAACTATTTCTACTTTGATCAAGCACATGGCTTTCAAGATTATAACTACTATCAAGAAGGACTAATTCTTAATGGAAATGCTAAAGCCTATTTAAACCCATCAACAAATTCAAAAGTAGTATATACATATCCAGATACCAATAGAGATGCTATTGTAATTGTAGATAAAGTAGAAAATGATGGAAAACTTTGGTATAAAATAGTAAGTGATATGAACATAGATTCAAATGGTAATCAAATACCTAATAATAATAGTGGTTATAATTGGAATGCCTATGTCTATGTAGATGCTAGTAATGTTAAATTATTAAATAAAGTAGATTATAAAGATACAAATAGTGTTACAGAATATCAAGATTCAACTTACTCATATGAATTTTATACTAGTAATGGTGACGCTTCTCCAAAAGTCGCTATTTCTACAAAAGATTCATCGTTCTTCGAAGATTCTTTGTTGCAACAGTCTGCTGGTAACCTTCAAAAAGATAGATATCTTATGGTCTATGCAAAAGCAAAAGACGAAAACGGAAATATTGTAGCTTATTATGTAACAAGTGATTATAATGAAAATCAAAAACGTTGGATAAATAGTAATAGTCTAAGATTTGTAAATAGTAGCTATGCTTCAATTGATATTTATACTTCAACAAAAAAGAATCTTCATTTAAATATTTGTAAAGAGACAGTTGATTATAAATGTAGTAGTGGTAAGTTATATTCTTATACTTATGTTCCTATTTTAGAAACATTAAATGTATCTGGAAAAACTTGGTATAAAGTACCACTAAATTCTAGCAATAGTTATGGTTATATTCCAACAGGAGATAGAGGAGTAACAATTACTTTATATAATGCTAAAGTAGAAAACAATCCTCCAGTAATAGA
>OMUM01000005.1 GCA_900314225.1 uncultured bacterium
TATAATTATAATGTATTTGGAGGTAGTTAATGAAAAGAGATGTTTTAGTAGTAAATGGTATGACTTGTGCAGCTTGTTCTGGTACTGTTGAAAAATATGTTTCAAAACAAAAAGGTGTAAGTTCTGCTGTTGTTAATTTAATACTTGGTACTTTGACAGTTACTTATGATGATAGTTTAAGTCGAGATGATATTGCAAAATTTATTGAAAAGTCTGGTTACAAATATGGTGGTGTTTTTGATCCTAATAAGGATTTAAATACTAATAAAACAAATAATAGATTATTAATTATATTTGGAGTTTTTTTAGTAATATTATTATATCTTTCGATGGGAGGTATGATAGGATTACCTACAATTAGTAATATGATAGTACTTGCTAGTATTACTTGTATATTTTCTATTATTTATATGATTTATGGTAGAGATATTCTTAAGGTTGGATACAAATCTCTATTATTAAAAGATCCTAATATGGATTCTCTTGTCTTAATTGGAGTTGTTGCTAATTTTATATATTCTTTTATTAATTTAATCTTATTATATTTAGGTCATCATACTATGAATAATCTATATTTTGAATCAATTTGTACCATAATATATTTTGTAAAACTTGGTGAAGCAATAGAGTCTAGTGGTCGTGATAAAACAAAAGATGCTATTAAAGAAATGGTTACTATGACTCCGAGTATTGCTCATATTTTAGTTGATGGAAAGATAAAAGAGATAAGTATTGATTCTATTAAAAAAGGAGATATTTTGTGTGCATCTCAAGGAGAGAGAATTGCCGTAGATGGAATTGTTACTAAAGGAGAAAGTCATGTTGATAGTAGTTTTGTCTCAGGTGAAGCTGCTCCCGTAAAAATTAAAAAAGGCTCTCAAGTACTAGCTAGTTCTATAAACTTAGATACTTATATTGAATATAAAGCTGAAAATATTGGACCAAAGAGTACAATATCAGAAATAATTCATATGGTTATAGATAGTTCAAATAATAAAACTACTGTTGAGAAAAAGGCTGATCTATATAGTAGTTATTTTACTAAAGCTATCTTACTAATTTCTCTTCTTACTTTTTTAATCTATATAATAGTTACAAAAGACTTTAATAAATCTTTAACTCACTTTGTCTCAGTCTTAGTAGTTGCTTGTCCTTGTGCCTTAGGTCTTGCTTCTCCCCTTGCTCTAATGACCTCTAATAATACTTCTTTAAAAAATAAAATATTACTAAGAAATAGTATTCCCTTAGAAATAACTAAAAATATTGATACAATTATCTTTGATAAAACAGGTACCTTAACTGAAGGTAAAATAACACTTGATAAAATAAATAATTATTCTAAAATTAGTGATGAAAATATTTTAGAAATTATCTCTTCCCTTGAACATTTATCAACTCATCCCCTTGCTCATATATTTGATAAATATAATTATTTAAAAGTAAAAGATTTTAAAAATTCATCTAATGGATTAGAAGGAATAGTTAATTCTACTAAGTTTTATATTGGTAATATTAAATATATTGAAAAATATGTAAAAATAGAAAAAGATAGGGATGCTTCATTTTATCTTGCAAATAACAAAACAGTTCTAGCAGCAATTTATGTAAAAGATAAAGTAAGAAGGGAAGCATCTAAATTAATTAAAGATTTGCATAATAGAAATATTAAAACTATAATGTTAACTGGAGATAATGAAGTAGCAGCAAATATTGTTTCTAAAAGTCTTGGAATAGATGAGTTCTACTCTTCTCTAATGCCTAAAGATAAAATTGACTTCATTAAGAAAGAAAAGAAAACACATAAGGTTATGATGGTAGGAGATGGAATAAATGATGCTCCAAGTTTGGAAGAAGCTGATGTAGGTGTTAGTTTATCAAACTCTACTTCTATCGCAACTAATGCTGCCAATGTAATATTATTAAATAATGATTTAATGGGTATTGTTAAGCTTATTAATATCAGTAATAAAACTGTTAAAATAATAAATGAAAACTTAATTTGGGCCTTTTTCTATAATGCTTTGATGATACCAATTGCCTGTGGCTTAACTAAGATTAATTTAAGTCCATCTATTAGTAGTATTGCTATGTGTATGTCTTCACTATCTGTTGTACTAAATAGTTTAAGACTAAAAAAAGGAGAAAAATAAAATGTTTTTTAAAAAGAAAGATGAAAATACTAAAAATATTAAAATAGAAGGAATGAAATGTGAAAACTGTGTAAAACATGTAAATAATGCTTTATCTAGTATTGATGGAGTAACTATTTGTAAAGTTTCACTAAAAACAAATTCTGCATCTATTAAAACTAATAAAGAAATAGATAA
>OMUM01000162.1 GCA_900314225.1 uncultured bacterium
TTTAACTAATTTCTAAAAATTTTAACTTTCAACCACAAAACTCTTTACACTAACAAATCATCGCAATATTACTATTTTCGAACAAAAAAGACTAGATTTCTCTAGTCATTGTATGTTCAATTGACGGTGGTTTATCTATTTGATTGTTGGAGAATATCAATTTTATGCATAATCACTATCATATTATGACATTACATCAACAGGAATATTGTGATAAGAATGTTCACAAGTTTTTTTGATGTTTGAAATAACTTCTCTTAATAGTTTTTTATTATAATTTCTACCTTGAACATCTAAAACTATTCTTTGTGTTGATCCATCTGGTAAGTTATTACTTCTACTAGTTACTTGTCTATCTAACTCTTTTAGTAGGTTTTTTCGACTATTTTTACTATTTAAATTATAATTTTTTACTTCAATTGCTTCTAGTTTTCCATTAACATCCCTTACTAGGTCTGGTTTTGTAGCCCCTGGTATATCTGAGCTTACTTCTTCTCCATTTAAATAAGAAATTTGTTCTCGTCCACCATATTTTTTTGCTGCTCTTAATTCCGATCTAGCTCCACGTTCTTTGAAATCTAATGTTTTTAATTCTTTTGCTGCTTTAAATTGTTTAATTGCTTCTGATGTTCCACCAGATATACTTCCAATTATTGCTCCCCATTTATAACTTTCTGAAGCATCTACTGCAGCTTTTTCTAATGCTGTATTTAAATCTCCTGTTTCATAGTATTCAATAGCATAAGACATTAATCCGCTTAATGCTGCAGAAGATGTTGCAAATGTTGCTGCAGTTTTTGCTGATGCTGCAAATATAATTCCTATTGTGCCTCCGCTAGCTATTGAAACAGTTGCACAGACCAATATAACACCAGAACCAACCATGACATTTTTTATTATTTTATTATAATTATCATTATAGAATTTAAATTCTTCGACAATTGTTTGATTGTCTTTTCCAACATTAAAAACATACTTTTTCCCATCAAACAGTTTTGAAAGATCATTTTCAGTATATCCAAAATAAATATTTGATTTTGAATTATACTCAAGTTCCTCAATATACTCTTTTGAAACATATACTGTTGTTATTTGCTCAATTTTATAGTCTTCATTTGAAAACTCTGCGTTAATGCCAGAATATAAGTTTTCTGCAACATATTCCTGTAGTTTTTTATCGTCTAAACCTGAAAAAGTAATCTTTTCTTCTTTTCTATTAACATTTGGAGTACAACCACATACTGTTAAACATACAATTAGGAAAACTATTAAAATCTTCTTTAACACTATGATTCCTCCTTATTGTTATCTTCATCAAATTCTTCTTCTGCATCTGGATTATTCCTTTTACTTAATACTTTTTTCTTTATCTCTTTATCATTAATTTTTTCATTTCTATTTTTAAGAATAGTCACTATTATAAATAATAGCATAACTACTATTAATGATATTATTACAGGTAAACTTACATTAGAAGATTTTTTAGATATATCTTTATAATCATTTCTATATTCTTTCGGGATATTACTAATATTACCTTCTTCATCTATTGTTGCTCCTAGTTTAACTATTTCTCTGACATTTTCAATTGATCTTCCCGTTTGTACATGAGCTTTTAATATTTTATCTTTTCCAACATATATTTTTTTAATAGTCTTCTCACTTGTATATACATTTTCTACTGTAATTGTATAAATACCTTCTTCAGTAAATTCTTCTTTATCTTTTGCTGGTCTATTGTATCTAGTATCCTCTACAAGTCCATTTGCCCCTTCTTTTAACACTTCCCTTTTTATATTAACATTTAAATATTTAGAATTAGCTAGGTCTAAATAAAAACCATTTTCAGTTATTGATGTATTTCTTAGTTCTTCCTTTGTTTTTACATCAAATGGAAAAATCATGCTGTTTCCATTTCTAATAGAAAAATTAAAATGTATTTTATAATTATTATAGTCTTTAAAGAAAATAAACCCATTACTACGAACTTCATAATCAAGTGAAACTTCATAGTCTCCTTCTTCAAAAACATCAATTTTTGTATTTGCACCAACTTCTACACCTTTTAAATAATTTGTGAAAATCTTAGGATCATTTTTGTTTCCTGTTGAATCAATTTTCCTTATTATAAGTGTTCCTTTTCCAAAATTAGTCTTTTTAACTCCAAAATAGTTGTCATATCCATTTTTATCTTCATTTATAACTAGAGATTTATTATTATCTAATTTATTAATATTTTGTTCCAGTAAAAAATATAGTGTAATATCATCTCCAACATTTTTTAAAAGTATGTAATTCCCATTATCATCTATTCTTTTGCTAGAAAAACCACTTAAGGCAAATTTTCCTAATTTCCATCCATAATGCGGATCACCATTTTTTATTGGCATACTTTTTGAATAACCATTATCCTTGCCAGTATTTACAACATCATCCCAATATACTGTATAATTTTCATTTAACTGTTTTTCTTTTGCATTAACTACATTTGTTTGTCCAAGCAGGATAACAATCCCTAATATTATAAATAATAATCTCTGTATTTTCTTCATCATAACCAACTCCAAACTACATATACTACTAAAAGTATATCATATGTTAGAATATATTTTACTACGAAATAATCAAATTATTAATATTCCCTTTTCTTCATTGCTTCTTTTCTCATTACTTCTATTTTTTTCCAATTCAAATACATCTATATTTAATTTCCATTCAATGTAATCTATTAGACTTATTTCTTTATTGTTTAATTTTTGATTCATTACTACCCATGCTTTAGTATAGTATTTTAAATATGTAACACTATCAAACCATACATTATTTAATGTACCTATATCCATTTTATATTCTGGTATTAATTCTTCCATCCAGATGTTTGTATATATTAAGTCATTTGGATTTGTATAGTCATATGGTTTTATAGCATTAACACTTACATTTAATATCTTTGCTAATTGTTCTAGTCTATCTTCTTTTGGTACTCTTTCATTTGTTTCATATCTTGTTATATGTCTTCTCCTCCTATCATCAGTAAATCCTAGTTTACCAGCTAATTCATCTTGCGTCATCATTCTAAGTTGTCTTACATAAGCAATTCTTGCTCCTTGAGATAAATCTTTTAATCTTGGTCTTATAAATTGTTCCATATATATCACTCTCCTTTATTATTTATAGAACAACACAAAAAGAGACTAGTTTTTTCTAGTCTCTTCAATATAAATATCAATTTTTATTTCTTGGCCTCTTCTTAATTTTTCTGGCCTTAAATTTAATTCTGACAATTGTTTTCGAATATCATCTTCATTTAAGATAATAGAAAATGCATACCAAAAACTTTTCTCACTTCTTATTTCTTTTGGCCCGCTTTGATGGCAGCTTGAGCAGCAGCAAGACGTGCAACAGGTACTCTAAATGGTGAGCATGATACAT
>OMUM01000066.1 GCA_900314225.1 uncultured bacterium
AATATGGAGGTAAAAGTTTGTTTAGAATTAAAGATGATAAGATAGAAACAGAAAATAAAATCATTAGATTTCCACTACCTTTAATCAATAAAATTGAGAAAAAAATTAAAGGTAAAAATGTATCGTTTTCTAGGTTTATAATCCAAGGGTGTGAATATGCTTTAGAAAATATGAAAACAGAGTCAAAGAAAAATGAAAATAAATATGCAATGAAAAATCCTAAAATGCCGACGGAATGTTATCATTGTGGCATACATGGAAAGTAGACACTAGAACTTTTTTTAAAAATAGCATTTTCATTACACAATGCACTAAATGTAAAGAAGAATTGAAAATTGATTCTAATTCAGATAATAGTTTGCTTTATTTGCCTTAGTATATTTAATTTTCCAATCAAAAATAAATTTTTATAATTCTTCGTATAGAATTTTATTTCCGTACTTCTTTTTTAAATAATTAATATACTTACAATACTCATTTTCATTCTTTAAATATAATTTACCAACTATTTCATCCTTTAAATTATACACCTCCTTCCATATTAAAAATCGACACAAAATGTCGATTTCTTTTTTTAATTATCTACTTTGCGAATTGAAGAATATATCTTTAATTAAGCATTAATAGTATACAGTTCTTGTTTGTCCCTGACAAGTATTAGAATCAGAGCAATAATTGCTGCTTGATGAACTCCAGCCATTATAACGATTCCATGAATAACAGCCACATATACTAGCATTTGAATTATATGTTTTACAACCACAAGCACTATTGCTACATGATTCATAACCACAAGAAGAATTTGGACAAGAATTATAATTAGCACATTTACAAGTTAAATTTCCATCCCAACCTGAATCAGCAAAAGTCAAATCATATCCACTACAAATTCCATTGCAAACTCCCATACCACCTGCTCTATTTGATTCTGTTTTTACAATAGTATAACTACAGGCACTACTACGACATGATCTATAACCACAAGCACGAGTTGGACAAGAATAATAAGTATGACATCCTGCTGCGGAACATCTATTACCAGTGTTACAAGTATGTTTGCGATATTGTTTTTCTGAAGAAACAGATACACTGCATGATGAAGAATTTCCAGCATTATCTGAAACATAATAAGTTTCACCTGTCTTTCTTGTACCACCTTTAGGACAACTTTTTACATCACTTCCACCACTATCTTTACAAGAAATATTTACAGTAACGCCATCAGTACTATAAGTATTTGTTTTTGTTGTACTACAACTTGGCTTATCCTTATCTATTCTTACCCACAAGCTAGAACATTCAACTGTATTTCCAACATTATCAGAAAATGAACCAGGACTATATTGACCATTAGTATTATTAGAAAAGTCCTTTTCAACATAGGAAGATTTGCAACCAGAACCAGCTTCATCATCACAGCTTCCAGATATTTTTATATTTCCATTTGTCCAATTTGAATTTCCACTTCCTACATAAGATGAACTACATTTTGGAGCAGTTTTATCAACTTTTACTAATTTAGTTGGACAAGTATATGTATTTCCAGCATTATCTGAAACAGTACCAGGTGAAACATCACTATTTATATCATAAGATATAGTCTTACTAATATACGACCTTTCACATTCAGACATTCCATCACTACATGTTCCTTTTAATCCAACATCTGACTTTGTCCATTCACCATTATAGCTATTAGGTGATGTATATGAACTCGAACATCCAGGTCTTGTTCTATCTAAATTTGCATATATTTTATAAGTTACTTTATTTCCTGCTTTATCATAAATAGTTAATTCACCATATCTATATCCCTCTTTATTAAAACCAAAAGTAATTATATCATTTTTTTGATTCTTAAAAGTACCTCTAGAAGCATCAGGATTGCTAAGTAATACATTTGTATCAGCTGATTTTAAACCAGCTGTATTTGTCTTCCATTCCCAATAACTTAAAAAATCATCTGAAACAACTACTTTATAGAATGCGCCATTAGGATAATTTGAAGCATTCAACCATTTATTTACTGAATTCTTATAATCTTGAGTTTCTATAGTAACACTTGTTCTTGAATCATCTGTATTAATATCACTTCTTAGTTTTTTATTTGTTTCCCTATCCCTGTCATTTATACTTGAATAAACATTTAATTTAGCAGTTGGACCAATTATATCTAAATTAACACGTACTGGACATTGGGTTTTATTTCCAGCGTTATCAGAAATAGTTATTTTAGAATAAGAAACACTTTTAACTTTATTAGTAGGCCATGATTTAGAAAAAGTAAATCTTTTACAACCACTTCCATTATTTGGATCATCACATTTAACTTTGATTAATCTAGATTTACCATTACCATTATTATATTCTTCCTTATTAATCCAATCATTATCATCTTTTGCCTGTCCTGAGATTGTACTACATTTAGGAGGAATATTATCATTAAAGAGTGAGAAAGCTTCTTTAGTAGTTTTCTTACCAAATTCATTAATAGCCGTTACAACAACTTTAAAATTATTTTCCCCACTAAAATCTGAAAATTCAGAAAGTTTTTTTGTAAATGTTAAATTTTTTTTATTTTTAACTGCAACTGATCCAGAATTATAAGCTTCAATATATTCACTTCTTTCAGCACTCTCAACTAATATTATATAATTATAACTATCTATTTCTGCTTTTGAATTAGATTCTCCATCACCAGAAATATTAACTGTAAATGAAGAAACTCTTACCTGATTAGAATTACCACTAAAATTAATGGTAATTACAGGAGAATTCTTATCTTCTTCAGATTTACAAGAAGAGTTACCACAACAAACATAAGGAGTATATACATACTCAGTACTAGTTCTTTTATATACTTTTACATGTGATTTGGCCATACAGCTATCACCTTTAGAATTCTTTAAATCACTGGTAATATAATTACTTTTTCTTAAAGTTTCAGCCTTTAAATCAACAATTTCACCTATTGCTTTAGGCATTTCATTTTTATTAGCTTCCATATAACTTTGAGAAGCCATCTTTAAAGTATTAGCTAAAGAATCATCAGAAGAATTTTTAGCGATATTTATTAATCTTGAAACACTCACGATAGCAAGACTAGATAAAATACCAATAATAACAATAACTCCCAATAATTCAATCATAGTAAATCC
>OMUM01000051.1 GCA_900314225.1 uncultured bacterium
ACTTTGCAAGAATTAGATTTTTCAAATGAAGTAAAAAATTTAATTAAATTTAAAGATAATAATTGTAATGAAGAAAATATTGATTCACCCATTGTTTATACTGACTTATGTACAAATAATACTATTGTAATGGAATATATTGATGGATTAATGATTAATGAAATAAGTAAGCTTAAAGTTAAAGGCTATAGTCTAAAAAATATTGCATTAGCTTTAAGTGAAAATTACATTAAGCAAGCATTAGATGATGGCTTTTTTCAAGCTGATCCTCATCCTGATAATATCATGATTAGAGAAAATAAAATCATATATATAGATTTAGGAATGATGGGTACTTTATCAAAGAAAAATAAATTACTACTTAAAAAATGTATGAAAGCAATTATTTTTTCTGATTATAATGAAGTAGCTAGAATATTAATTGATATGTCTACTCCCAAAGGAGAAGTTGATCATTTAAGTTTAGTTAATGATATAAAGAATATTTTATTAAATTTTGGAAGTACTGCTTTAAATGATATAGATGTTACTAAGTTTATTAAAGAAATGTTTTTAATGTTACAAAAAAATAAATTAGTTTTAGATAATGATGTAACTATGTTAATTAGAGGAATTAGTATTATTGAAGGAGTTTTGGAAGAAATTGATCCTAATATTAATTTAGTAGAAGTTCTTACAAATAAAATAGAAAAAGATAATTTGAAAGAGATTTCTTCTTTAGATAATATTAAAAAGATAAGTAAAAATGTGATTAATAGTGCTGATGGATTAGTGAAATTGCCTGGTGAAGTTTCTAATTTAATTACTTCTATTAATAATGGTGAAATTAAATTTAAAGTAGAATTTTCTGATTCTAAAAATCATATTGATAAATTAGAAAAATTATTACATGAGCTTATTATTGCTTTTATTGATGGAGTTTTAATTGTATGTTTTTGTTTTAGTCAACCTGGTAGACAAAAAGTAATTTTATTTTTTGGAATAGTTATTTTATCTGTATGGTTAATTATAAAAATGTTATATGATCATATACATAAGGGTTATTAAATTTTTATCCACAATTTGTTGTGGATTTTTTATTTTATATAAAGTAGATAATTTGTGTTATACTTTAATAGATTATTTATTGGTTGGGGGAATTTTATGGAATTACTTAAATACTGTATGTTATGTCCTAGAAAATGTGGAATAAATAGATATGAGAAAAAAGGGGTATGTGGAGCAAATTATAAGTTAAAAGTAGCATATTATTCACTACATAAGTGGGAAGAACCACCTATTTCTGGAAGTAATGGAAGTGGAACAATTTTCTTTTCTAATTGTAATTTAAAGTGTATTTATTGCCAAAACAAAAGAATAAGTATAGATGGTTATGGAAAGTATATTACACAAAAAAGACTTGGTGAAATTATGTTAGAATTGCAAGAAAAGAAAGCTCATAATATAAATTTAGTTACACCTACTCATTATGTTCCACAAATTGCTAAAGTATTACATAAAATAAAAAATAAAGAATTAAAAATACCTGTTGTTTATAATACAAGTAGTTATGAGAGTATTGGTACACTTATGGTTATGAAGAATTTAGTAGATATTTATTTAGCAGATTTAAGATATTATGATGATGAACTTGGTAAGAAGTATTCACTTTGTGATAATTATTTTGAAAATGCTACTATGGCAATTGATGAAATGTATAGACAAGTTGGTAAATTTCAATTAGATAAAAATGGAATGTTAAAAAAAGGGCTTGTAGTTAGAGTGCTAATTTTACCTGGACATATAGATGATGCTAAAAAAATTATTAAATATTTATATGTTACTTATAAAGATGATATATTTATTAGTATTATGAATCAATATACACCTGTCAATAAATGTAAGTATGAAAATCTTAATAGAAAAGTTACAGAAAAGGAATATGATGAAGTAATTAATTATGCTCTTGATTTAGGAGTTGTTAATGCTTTTCAGCAAGTTGGTGATACAGCCATGGAAAGTTTTATACCTAAATTTGATAAAAAAGTTGTTTGATTTGTGAAATTTTAATGAAATTTAGTTTATTTACTAAGTTTTATTTTTTTATTTGTTAGTTTTGTGTTATTATTGTTTATGGAGGTTAAAGTATGAAATATATTAAATATTTAGTTGTGTTATTAGCAATATTTTTAGTTTTACCATTTGGGGTATTTGCTGAAGATGAAAATAATACTACAAGTGAGTCAGAA
>OMUM01000161.1 GCA_900314225.1 uncultured bacterium
AAGTTTAAAATTATTTAAATAATTTAAATTAATTAAACGAAAGGAAATGATATATGAATGTAGATTCAAATGAAATAATAATATCTGGAACAATAAATAATGTAATGGATAATAATCAAGATTATATTAAATTTGGATTAACCACTCTTAAATATGATAAAAGAAAAGTATATTCTAGTTTAAATATTAACCGAAATCTTTATGAAATATATAAAGATTTTTTTGTTAAAGGAACTAAAGTATTTATAAAAGGTTATCTAAATTCTTATAGTTCTAATAACAATATTAAATTATTTATAACTGTTTTAGATATAGCAGATAATGAAGATGAATTAATAAATGGTAGAAAAGGACCACATATTAGAGTGAATCCTGATGGTGTAGAAGTTTGGGATGGAAAACGCGAAGAAGCAATACCTATGACTAAAGAAGAACAAAGAGAAATGGAAAACTTATTAAAAGACTTTAAATAGTATTGAATGAAAGGAATGAGATTATTTATGAAAAATTATTATTGAAAAATTTAATGAGAGGGGGAAAATAAAATATGAAAGAAGATGATAAAAAAGAAAAAATACTAACACAATTAGAAATTGAAAATATTTTAGATGAAACAATTAATTTATCTATAATAAGTAAATTACTAAATTTAAATTTAATTACTGAAACACAATTTTATATTTTAAAAGAAAAGATTAAGAATTTTTATTAAAAGACTACAGATTTAATTGAAAATAAAGTATAATGATTTTAGAGGACATTTGATTTAATGTCTAAAAGAAAAAGAAAGAGAGGTATAAATGTCAAAGGTTGAGATTATTAAAGCAAATAATCTCATAACCGAAGAAATCAATACTTATAAGAAATTAAAGAAAGTTTGTGCTTATGCTAGAGTTTCAACAGACTCAGAAGAACAATTAACAAGTTATTCATCACAAATTAAACATTATTCAAAAATGATAAAATCTAATTCTGAATGGGAATTTGTAGGTGTCTATGCTGATGAGGGTATTTCAGGAACACAAGTTAAACATAGAGCAGAATTTCAAAGAATGATTAATGATGCTCTAAGTGGAAAGATTGATATTATTATTACTAAGTCAATATCAAGATTTGCTAGAAATGTTGTTGATACCTTAAATATTGTTAGAAAGTTAAGAGAAAACAATGTAGATGTATATTTTGAAAAAGAAAATATACACACAATAGAGTTAGATAGTGAAATGTTTTTAGGTCTTTGTAGTATGTTTGCTCAAGCAGAAAGTGAATCAATATCTCAAAATGTTAAAATGGGTTTAAAATCTAAAATGAATCGTGGCGAGTTTGTAGGTTGCCCTGAATGTTATGGTTATAATTGGAATAAACAAACTAAAGAACTAGAGATAAATGAAGAACAAGCAAAAGTTGTTAAAATGATATTTAATTGGTATGCTGATGGTATTGGAACAAGAGTTATAGCAAATAAACTAAAAGAACTAGGCTATAAAACTAATAAAGGTAATGATTTTCGCTATAATCAAGTTGGAAATATTATAAAAAATGAAAAGTATGTTGGAGATTATTTAGGACAAAAGACTTATGTAGTTAGTCCTTTAACTCATAAACGAAACAGAAATTTTGGCGAAAAAGAAAAATATTATGTTAAAGATCATCATACATCTATTATATCAAGAGAACTTTGGAACAAGTGCCAAGAAATATTAAACAAAAGAAGAAATGATATGCCAGAGAAAGAACAACATTCTAAACATTATTGTTATAGATATACCTTTAGTTCTAAAATTGAATGTGGTATATGTGGTTCAACTTATGTTCATAGAATAAGTGGTAAACAAAACGAAAAACAATATTTCTATTGGTCATGTTATGATAAGGTATCATTAAAAGAAAAATGTCCTGATTCATTAACAATTCGAGAAGATGTTCTAAAAGAAATGTTTGTTAAGGTTTATAATTCAATTATAGAAAAAAAGCATAAGACAAGAGATAAACTAATTAATGCCATAAAAGAAACTTTAACTAGTGAAGATAACAATATGGAGTTAAATAAACTTCATAACGAGAAACAAACTTTACAAAAAAGACTATCCAATTTAATTGATTTGAAACTAGATGATATAGAAAATAAAGATATTTATATTGAAAAAGAAAAAGAAATTAATAATAGGATTAAAGTACTAAATGAAAAGATAGAACAATTAGAATATAGAAACAAACAAAATAAAGATATATCTACTCAACTTAAAAGTATAGAAAAAATCATTTATGAAGAAGAACAACCTATTAAAGAATTTGATGATATTAAATTTGAAAATTTAGTTGAAAAGATAATCATAGGCGAAAAAGATATAGATGGTAATGTTAATCCTAATATTGTAAGATTTGTTCTAAAAATAGGAACAGATTATAAATTTGATAATTTGTCATTTGTAACAAACAAGAAAACAGGAAATAACAGAACAAGAATATGATTCTTTATCAGATGAGG
>OMUM01000031.1 GCA_900314225.1 uncultured bacterium
ACCTCTTACTTAAAATGTCTGATAATAATTTTTGTCTGATAAAACGTGCCACGTATTTTCATTCTAAATCACGTAATAATAATACTTGATTTATATCAGAAAATAGTAATCTTTCGATGTAATTAAATTAAAGAAAATGTGTTATAATTATCTTGTATATAATACTCGCGTAAAAAACATCCAGTATTATGAGAGGAGATTAAAATGGAAAACAACGAAATAATAAAACAAGAAAAAAATGAAATAACGATTCAAGATAATAAAGAAATTGCATCTGATATTATGTTAGAAGAAATAATTTCTAAAGCAATTCAAATACCAGGTGTTAAA
Source organism: uncultured bacterium (assembly GCA_900314225.1). Classification (GTDB taxonomy): domain Bacteria; phylum Bacillota_I; class Bacilli_A; order RF39; family UBA660; genus UBA3789. The sequence continues at coordinate 331 of OMUM01000031.1, forward strand.
GTTGATAGAAATAAATTTTTAGCAGAAGGTTTTTCTTCAAGAGTTGATTTGCTTGAGAATATAATTAATAATGGCCCAGTAGAAGCAGGAATAACAAGAGAAGAAATAAATAACATAGCCAACAAATTAATTATGAAGAGAACAAGTCAATCTTCAATTGCTTCATTTGCAGCAGGTATTCCAGGTGGATTAGCAATGGCTGCAACGATTCCAGCAGATATATTGCAATTTTTTGGAATGTCATTAAGACTTGCTCAAGAATTATCATATTTATATGGAGCTGATGATTTATGGCAAAATGGACAAGTTGATGATGACAAAGTTAAAAATCAATTAATATTATATTGCGGTGTTATGTTTGGAGTTTCTGGAGCTGTTTCTGGTGTAAGAGTATTATCAACACAAGTTGCTAAAACTGCACTAAAGAAGATTCCACAAAAAGCCTTAACAAAAACATTTTGGTATCCAATGATTAAGAAAATATGTTCATTTGTTGGTTATACACTTACAAAGAAAACATTAGCTTCTGGAGTATCTAAGGCAATTCCTGTTATTGGTGGAGTAATATCTGGAACAATTAATTTCGCTTCAATGATGCCTATGGCACGAAAATTAAATGATACATTAGATAAAGCCACATTTGATTATTCTGAAGAAGAATTTAATGAAGATATTGAAATACTAAGTAAAGAAACAGGAGAAGTTTCAGAAGAGGAGAAACAAAGTTTTAAAGAAAAATTTACAGAAGGATTTAATAAAACTAAAGATGGAGTATCAAATTTGCTTTCTAAATTTGGAAAAAGCAAAGAGGAGTCGAAAATAGATCCTATAGAAGAAATAAAAAAGTATAAAGAATTATTAGACTCTGGGATAATAAATCAAGAGGAATTTGATAAAAAGAAAAAAGAACTTTTAAATCTATAATTAATTATATTAAATAGTTCGCAATATTAAGATATTAGGAATTGAAAAATCAGTTCCTTTTTTAGTAATATTGCGAATAGTTTTATTATTAAAAATATATGATATAATTATTAAAAGTTGGTGACACAATGAAAGATATGATTTCGAAGCTTATAAATTTAATATTTTCAATACTAATTGCTTCATTAATAGTTGGAATAATAGATATATTTGTCGATTTTCAAGGAATTATAGAAGATATTGCAGCGTTAACTGTTTTAGTATTATCTTGCATTTTTTATACATTAATAAATAAAAAAAAGAATATTGGATTATTGATAGTCAATAAGGTTACTACTATTAAAAAATAAATATCGTCATATTAAGATATTACGAGCAATATAAAACTAGTGTTTTAAGCACTAGTTTTCATTTTCAATTATTTTTTCAATTTCAGTTCCAATTTTCTCTATTACACCAACTACCAAAGCATTACCCATCATGAAATATCTTCTCTTATCGGACATTCCTGTATTAGTCCAGTCATCTGGGAAACCATTTATTCTTTCACATTCTTTTGGAGTAAGAAGTCTTGGCTTTTTAGTTTTAAAGTCCTCAATGACATGTGTAGTTCTACTAATTCCACTTTCACTTGTAAGCATTGTTCTAGCAGGTGCGTCTAAATTATCTGGAAAAGGCATTGCTCCTTCTGTGTAATAATATGGATCACCATTAGGTTTTACTCTAGGAATTTTTTTACTACCTTTTAAGAAAGCAAACTTTTGAATTTGAGATTCATTTAAGAAATACTTCTCATCAACAGGATTTTCTTCTCTAATATTTCTTAAAGGATAAACTAAATTATAATCAGCTTTTACTTTTACTGTATAAATTCCACCATTCTTCATAATACCAGCATTGTAAAATGAACATTTAAACATATTACTAACTTCTATTAAATCTTTATATTCAGCAATACTAGATTCAGTTATTTCTTCATAGCTTTCTTTAATAGGAAATTGTTTAACAAACATTCCTTTAGAAAATATCATGTCATAATCAGAATTCTTTTGCATTTTTTTATAATACTTAGTGTTTTTACGATAAGCAAATATATAAGTTCTTCTTCTTTTTTGAGGTAGTCCATATTCTCCAGCATTAATAACTCTCCATTCAACATCATATCCGTTCTCATAGAAACTTCTAAGAATCATGCCAAAATCTCTACCTCTTTGTTTAGCAGGAGATAATAACAATCTATCAACGTTCTCTAATAGAACAAATGGAGGTTTTTTAATAGCTAGTGTTTCTTCGATTGCCCACCAAAGAACACCTTTCTTTCCCTCAATACCTTTACTATTTGAAAGAGTTTGAGCCACTGAATAATCTTGACAAGGGAATCCACCAACTAAAAGAGTATGGTCAGGAATATTATGTTTATCTACTTCAAAGATATCAACGTTAGAAACATCATCAGCACCGAATCTCATTGCATAACAATCATATGCTTCTTGAGATTTAGTAGCAGGTTCCCATTGATTAGCCCATAAACATTTCCAATTTCCGTTTTCAATAGTTTTGCCATCTTTTAATTCTACATGATTAAGACCACAACGGAATCCACCAACTCCTGCAAATAATTCAACCAAAGTTTTTTTCATATATAAAACCTCCTGTTATTTGTATTAACGATATAAATATATTATAATTTATTTGAGTGAAAAGATCAACTTTTACCTATAATTATTATATAATAATAGGCATAAAAGATCAACCTTACCTAACATTATTTTATAAAAAAACAGAATAAAAAACAAGATCGAAAGGAGAATTTTATGAAAAAAGGAAGACTATATAACAAACAAGAAATTGAAATAATCTCTAAATCAGCAATAGGAAAATCAATTGAAGATATAATGAACGAAGAAGTTGTTACAATTGATAATTCTGGAGTAAATAAAGGCGGATTAGGACAATTAGTTGAACAATACCTTTTTGGAATACAAAATAATAGCGAATCTGAACCTGATTTTATGCCGGCTGGTATCGAACTTAAAGTTACTCCTTATAAAAGAATTAAGGGTGGTAAGTTATCTGCCAAAGAAAGATTAGTTTTAAATATCATTAATTATATGGATGAATGGAAAAATGATTTTAAAGATAGTCATTTTTGGTTTAAAAATAATACAATACAATTACTATGGTATTTGTGGGAGCCAAATAAAGATAATAAAAAGTTTAAAATAACACATGAAAAGCTATTAGAACTAGCTAAGAATGAAGATTTAGAACAAATAGAAGAAGATTGGAATTATATTATTCAAAAAATAAAAGATGGGAAAGCTCACGAGATATCAGAAGCAGATACTATGTATTTAGGAGCATGTACGAAAGGAGCCAATGCAAGTTCTAAAAGAGAACAACCTTTTAATGATATTCTTGCAATGCAAAGAGCCTTTTGTTTTAAAACATCTTACATGACTCAGTTAGTTAGAAAGTATATTGGCGATTACTCTGATGTTGAAAAAGTATTAAAAGGAACTAAAGATACATTTAATCAATATGTTTCAGAAGTGGTCAATAAATATAAAGGTAAATCACAAAAAGAATTAATGAGAGAATTCAATATTGATTCAAAAGCAAAGAATATTAATAGTATGCTTATAAGTAGAATGTTTAATGTTCAAAGTAAATTAGCAGATACCGAGGAGTTTCAAAAAGCAAATATCATTCCTAAAACGATTCGAATTGAAGAAAATGGAAGAAT
>OMUM01000006.1 GCA_900314225.1 uncultured bacterium
GCAAATTATATTAAACCTGCCGAAAATTATCTATTGACTTTTACCAGATGTTCTTATTCTTTAATGTTTCTATGTTATTACTTTTTAATGATATATGTAGCATTAATAACATTAATGTAAACATTAAAAATGATGATTTTGTAAATGTTTCTAGATAAAAATATGAATCTATTGGATGCATAAATATTGTATATATTAAATAACCATAAAGCAATATTATATATTTATGGTATTTACAATCTCTATTATATCTTATTATGTAATACATATAACTGAATATTGTTGATAGTAGTCCTTGAAGAATAACAAGCCCAATTACCCCAAAATCATGTATCCATGGTCTATATGATGTATAAATATTTCCTACCATCTTGTTTTTATAATATACAAATGAAGAATAATTTTTATTATTTGTGTGTATATTTGTTAATTTAAGGTCATTAAGATCATTTATTGTTCTTCCAAATGTATATTCTCCTCTAAAAGATTCTATGTTATCAGGTTTATTTAACCATACATTAAAACATTCTATTGATCCGCCTGCATAAAATGTTATATATCTATACATGTTTTTATTATTAATTCTTCCTACCAATGAAGCACTATAATAAAAAACTATTAATCCAATAATACCTAGTAACAATAATTGCCCTATACGCTTTAGCGGGAATACTTTTTTCCAATCATTGCTCATACTCCAAAAAATTATTGCCATTACTATAATTGATACTCCCAGATTTAGTATAGATCCTCTATTCGACTCAATTATTCTTTGTGTTATATATAGAGTAGGAAAAATACAGTATATTATATTTTCTTTTATTTTTAATTTTATGTCTTTTTTTCTGGTAAATAAATTATTAAAAAAAATAAATACTGCTACATAAGCTGCGGATACTATGGGTTTCATAAGTAATGTTAAATACCTTGGTAATCTTGTTATAGGTTTATATGATGTCACATCTTTAAAAATTGTTAATGCTTCTGAAAATGAATTGTATTTACCGTATTCGCTTGCTATAGATAAAACATTTTTATATAACAATAATAAAACTAATATTTCATATACAATTATTGATATTAGAAATTTTTTATTAATCTTTATATCTTTAATTTGTATCTTGTTTTTAATTTTTTTATTTTTAGATCTATTTTTAAAATAATTATATATTATGTAATTAATTATAATGAATTCTAATGTACCTAAAAAAAATACAAGAAATGTATTAAATTGTAGTTTTACACCCCATTCTTTGACATTTAAACATGTACATAGTGTACTTAAAAAGTAAGTGCAACAAAATATTATTGAAGGAGTTGTAATTTCTTTTTCGAACAGATAATAGCATATTATAAGTGCTATTAAAAAAAACAATGTTAATATATATATCATTTTATCACCTATTTTTCAAAAAAAGTTTGTATTTTTCTTGCTTCAGTTTTTATATCAAAATTACTATTGGCTAGCAGTTTATTATTGGATTTTCTTTTATATCTTTCTTTACTTTTATTAATTATTTGAGAGGCCCAATATTTATCACTTTCTTCTAACGAAATCAAATTAACTCTATCTTTATTAATTATTACTTTTTCATCTATTTTGTTTTTAGAAGCGTATATTAATAAATCTGCTGCTTGTGCCTCTATCATTACTAGTGGTAATCCCTCAAATAATGATGGAAATAATAAGACATCTGCTGCTTGCATCACATCATTTACATCTTTTCTTATTCCCAAAAATTTTACTTTTTTTTCAATCTTAAATATTTTAACTAAATCTGTTAATTTTTTTCTATCAGGGCCGTCTCCTATTAATAATAATATTGATTCTTTGTTTTCTTTTAGAATTTCATTAAATATTTTTATTACAAACTCTTGATTTTTCTGAAAGTGTAATCTTCCTATATTAGTTATAACTAATTTATCTTCTAAATCTAATTTTTTTCTTATTTTTTTTCTTTTATTATCATCAAATTGATATTTTTTTGTATCTATTGCATTATACACAATTTTATATTTATTTGAATTAATAATCTTTTTATTATAGAACCATTTACTAGCCTCATCTGAACATGTCCAATAATCTGTTGCATATTTAGATATTATTAACCTGTTAAATCTATGCAATATTCCTCTTAAAAATGAGTCCATATTTTGTGAGTTATGTGCATGTATTATTCTTTTTTTTATGTTATATTTTTTTGCGTATTTTAAATAATCAATATTAGCTAAACTACATACATTTACCCATATAGCATCGTACTCTTTAGAATGTTTTCTAAAAAATGAATCTAACTCATGGTAAAATTTATTTCTATTTTTACTTCTTGCTGTTACTTTATATATTTTTCCTCCTAGTTTTTCTATTTCATCAGAATAGGCAACTATTTCAGTATTACACAAAAAGTCGAATTGAATCTTATTCCTATCTATATTTCTATAGTAGTTCATTATTACAGATTCTACTCCACCAGGATTTTCAGTCATCCCAAATACAAGCACTTTTTTCATATTACTATCCTACTTTCTAAACTGTTTTTGTCTAATAATACATATTAATGACATTAAAAAGTAAAGTTTATATTTAAGAGTAAATAAACTTATTTTTCTGCTAGCTGATAATCCATTATAATTGCTATTATTTATTGCTTCTTTAAATAAATCGATTTTGACTGTTTCAACTAATAATTTTCTACCTTTATTAGGATTATCAGGATGGTAACAATAATTCACGCATATAAGTAATACATGATATG
>OMUM01000145.1 GCA_900314225.1 uncultured bacterium
GATATCTTCTATATCATCTTTTTCAAGAGCTTCTTTTAAGTCTTTAATTAAATCTTCTGCTTCTTCTTTTTCCTTCTTATCAACCTTGTCTCCTAAATCTTTAATAGATTTTTCAGTTTGGAAAACTAGTTGTTCAGCGTCATTTTTAACTTCTGCTTCTTTTTTACGCTTTTCATCAGCTTCTTTGTTTTCTTCAGCTTCTTTTCTCATCTTTTCTACTTCTTCATCTGATAAGTTAGTAGATGATGTAATAGTAATTGATTGTTCCTTATTTGTACCTAAGTCTTTAGCTGTAACATTAACAATACCATTAGCATCGATATCAAATTTAACTTCGATTTGTGGTACTCCTCTTGGTGCTGGTGGAATATTAGTTAATTGGAATCTTCCTAGAGTCTTGTTATCAGCAGCCATTGGTCTTTCACCTTGTAGAACATGGATATCTACAGCTGGTTGGTTATCAGCAGCAGTTGAGAATACTTCTGACTTAGAAGTTGGAATTGTTGTATTTCTAGGAATTAAAGTAGTCATAACTCCACCTAATGTTTCAAGTCCAAGTGATAATGGTGTAACATCAAGTAAAACTATATCATTAACATCACCTGTTAAAACACCACCTTGAATAGCAGCACCCATAGCAACTACTTCATCAGGGTTAACTTCACGAGAAGGTTCTTTGCCTAACTCTTTTGTTACTAAATCATATACCATTGGTACACGAGTAGATCCACCTACTAATATTACTTTATCAATATCTTTCTTAGTTAATTTAGCATCTTTAATAGCTTTTCTTACTGGTTCAAGAGTTGATTCTACTAAGTCACTTATTAAATCTTCAAATTTAGCTCTTGTAAGAGTCATATCTAAGTGAAGAGGCTCTCCATCTTTTCCTTGAGCAATAAATGGAGCAGATACTTGAGTAGATACCATTCCAGATAAATCTTTCTTTGCTTTTTCAGCAACTTCTTTTAGACGTTGCATAGCCATTTTATCTTTAGATAAATCTATTCCATTTTCTTTCTTAAATTCAGATACTAAGTAATCAATAATTCTTTGATCAAAATCATCTCCACCTAAGTGGTTATTACCATTAGTTGATTTAACTTCAAATACTCCATCACCTAATTCTAGAATTGAAACATCGAATGTTCCACCACCTAAGTCATAAACAAGTATTGTTTGAGCATCAGACTTATCAAGTCCATAAGCAAGGGCTGCTGCGGTTGGTTCATTAATTATACGTTCAACATCAAGTCCAGCAATCTTACCAGCATTCTTAGTAGCTTGTCTTTGAGAATCAGAGAAGTAAGCTGGTACTGTAATTACAGCCTTTGTTACTTTCTCACCTAAATAGCTTTCAGCATAATCTTTAATATAAGACAAGATCATGGCAGAAATCTCTTCTGGAGTATATTCCTTTCCTTCAGCTTTTACTTTTTCTCCACTACCCATTTTTCTTTTAATTGAACTAATAGTATTTGGATTAGTTAAAGCTTGTCTTTTAGCAGCTTCACCTACTATTCTTTCACCATTTTTGAAAGCAACAACTGATGGAGTTGTTCTAGATCCTTCTGGGTTTGGTATAACCTTTGGTGCTCCTGCTTCTAGTACAGCAGCACATGAATTTGTTGTTCCTAAATCTATTCCAATAATTTTTGACATATTATCAATCTCCTTTACATTTATTTTTGATTTATTTTAACAGATGCCGGTCTAATGACTCTGTCTTTTAATTTATAACCCTTTTGTAAAACATCAAGTACCACTTCATTATCTTTATCCGCAACACTATCAGTCAAAAGAGCTTGTTCCATCGTAGGATCAAATACTTCTCCTACTCTATTTATTTCTTCTACCTCAAACTTACTTAAAATACTTTTCAAATTAGCATAAATCATATTTATTCCTTCATTATACTTCTTAACTTCAGGATTATCTGACTTTGCAGCATGATTTAAAGCTCTTTCTAAGTTATCTAAGACATTTAATAAATCTGTTATAATATCAGTATTTGCATACTTTAACATATCAGACACTTCATCATCTTTTCTCTTACGATAATTTATTAATTCTGCTTGAGTTAGTTGTACTTTTTCTATTAATTTTTTATTTTCATTAGTTAATTTAGTAACTTCCTCTTTTAATTTTTCTAATTCAGATTCTTTCTTAGGTTTTTCAAAATG
>OMUM01000009.1 GCA_900314225.1 uncultured bacterium
CTGAAAAAGAAAAAAACCGTCAAAAAAACGGAAATTAGTCTAAAAATTTACGATTTTCATATTGACTAGCATACTTTAAAACAATCTCTATTGAACCATCATCATTTACATATATTGTATTAATAAAACTACTTAATATATTTCTATTAAGTTCTTTAATTCTTCCTTCTTCTTTTATTTTTTTATCCATTTCAAATCAACATTATCTTTTTCATTTATATTTAATTTATCTTTTTCTAGTCTTAATCTATTTAGTTCATATAAATACTCTTTATTATATTTATCAAAGTCTTCTTTTAAAATATAATCATTTTTAAAATCTTCAATTATTTCATCTAACAATTTATTATATTTGATTATTTCCTTTTCAATTTCAGCTATTTTTATTTTCTTAATATTTTCCATATATTCATTATTTGATTCACTATATATTGAATTAATTCTATCAGAAATATCCGATACCATATCTATAAAATTATTAATTGATTTTAGAACGACTTCATTTAATATTGATTCTTTCGTAAAATGTTTAGAGCAAGTCTTATTTCTTTTATATGAAGAACAATAATACTCAGCATCTTTTCTATTCTTATGACTATCTCTTGTTAATGAGTTTTCACAGTCATGACATTTTAAAAAGCCAGAATAAATAGGAAGTTTGCCTTTCTTATTTGATTTTGAATTACCACTATATAACAAGTGTTGTACTTGATTAAAATATCCTTCCTTAATTATTGCTTTATGATGGTTTTCATCAATTATCCATTCTTCTTCTGGAACATTAACCTTTCCATGATTCTTGTGACTTATTCTACTTATTTTATTTTGTAATGAATAACCTATATATGTCTTATTTTTCAAAATTGAATCTATCATTCTTACAGTCCATTTATCTGCAACTGTAGCAGTTTTTACCCCTCTTTTAATATTTAAAAACATGCTTGGAGTAATATATGGTTTTCATTTAATAAATCTACAATCTGATTTCTACTATTTCTTCGCAAAGCATATAAAAATACCTTTTCTACAATTTCAGCAGCTTCTTTATCTATTTCCAATTTATGTATATCCTTTTTATTTTTTACATACCCAAAAGGAGCTATATTTGTAATAAAGTTTCCAGATTTTTTTGATGCTTTTAATGAAGTTCTTATTTTATTAGAGGAATCTTTTGAATAGCTTTCATTCATAAGATTTTTAAAAGGTATTTCTAATGTTTTTATAGAATCTGGTTTCAAATAAGAATCGACATTTTCGTTTATTGATATAAATCTCAAATTATATCTTGGTATAATATTCTCAATAAAATTGCCAACTTCTAGATAATTTCTACCCAATCTTGATAAATCTTTAACCACTATACAATTTATTTTTTTGCTTATAATATCTTCATATAGACTTTGAAATCCTGTTCTATAAAAATCTGTACCAGTAAATCCATCATTTTTATATATATTAATTAATCCTAATGATTTATCTTTAGATATATAATTTTTAATTAATTCTCTTTGATTAGTTATACTATTAGACTCATCACTAATTTTAGATTTATCTTCTGAAGACAATCTTAAATATATTCCAACTCTCCATTTAGGCATTTTACTTTCTCTCCTTCTGTTTTTAGATAATTTAATAATTCCAAACATTCATCATTATATTTAAATTTAATTTCAACCGAACCATCCTTATTAACATAAATAACATCTATTAATTCTTTTAATACATCTTTAGAAATATATTTAATTTTTCTATTTCTTTTATAATATCAAAGTTTCTTACTTTTTTGAAGCAATCTGTAACTATAAGAAAAGTTTGATTAAAATCTTCTCTCTTAGTATCTGAGCTTCCTATTTTTTCTTTTCTATAATCAAAGATTTTATCTAAATAATAACATACTTCTTTATATTCATCATTGTTTGTTGCAAAAAATCTCAAACTTTTATCATCACTAAAACAATGTGGTACTTGTCTAAAAGATTTCCATTGATATTCCTTTTCTTCATCTGTTAGAAATATAATCTTTAAATCATCGTAACTATGTAATGCTAAAATTTGTATTAACAATCTTCTAGTATATTCATTGATTTCAGGACCACCAATAATACCACTTATAAAAGTATCTCTTAAAGATAATATAACTGGAACATTAGATAATAATTTTGGTTCTTGTCCTAATTTTAATACCATATCTTTTAAATTATCTTCTATCATTGAAAAGTGATCTTCTGGATATTTTATATCAATTTTCATTGGATAATTACCATATCCTAAATTTACATCTAAAAAATCATCATCTTCTATTCTTCGTTGCCATAATCTTGTATATCTTCTAACAATTGTTTCTACAGCTTCTTCAACTTTCATATAGTTATTTTTTAATATAGAAGTTTGTTGCGTTTTTGCTTCTATAATCGCTTTTCTTTTTTCTTCAATATATTTACTATATTTTTGTTGTCTCATTTTTTCATTTTTTGCCTTCATTCTTTTTCTCATATCGTTTAGTAAATAAAGACCAAATAAATACACTAGCAAACATTGCCCCACAAATAACTAATGAAGGCACAGCTTTAGCCCAAGTAGAATGACCATTTAAAACATTATTTAAAGCTGTATATCCAGTTACCATTGACGTCATAGACATAACAATCATAGGTCCAATGGTTAATAATAATGGATTATTTTGATCATCAGCTTTTGCTGGTGGTGGATCTACTTGTAAAACTAATGTTTTACCTTTCTGAAAAAATCTTGGAGTTTTATGAAAATAATCTTTTTCATCATATAAAGGGAATTCTACTTCTTGTTCTAATTCCTCAAAACTATTATTTATTGGTGTTATTGTTCCGATAGATAATAGTTTTACTCCTACATTTTTTAACGTACCATTATTTATATATAAACAATGTGTATTTTTAATATTAACTGAAAATATTATTTTGACACCGCCAATAAATATTACATCTCCTACTTTTAATTCCCTAGCACCAATAACTCTAACAGCATTAACATATACGCCACATTTAGAATTATTATTAACAATACATATCTTATTTTCTACATATTTGATGCAAGCACTTTCTGGATCAAGTGCAGCATAAGAAATTAAATTTTCAGAATTACTACCAATTTTTATACCATTTTTTAAGTATTCTTCTACATTATAGCAATTATAACTTGCTAATACAGGTGAACAATATATCATAAATTTTTCTTTATTAACACTATTAGTTATTAAATAAAAATTTCCTTCTTCCAAATAAACAAATGGAACATTTTGGTTATTTACTATACAGTACACTTCCTCATTACTAATTAATCTCCATTTGCCATCATGTGCCTCAATAGATATTAAATTTCTTTTTATACCATTATCATCAGTTCCATCAATCCAATAACTTTCTTCTACCTTTTATGGTAACAGTAAATTTTGAATTTTTAATTGTTGAAATTCGCATCATATCACCTCAATAAAAATAATTTTAAATCTTTTTCAAATTCCTCTATTTTCATATATTTTTGTTCATTATCAGAAAATATCTTAGAAAATATTAAATTTAATAATGTATTATCAGTTTTTTCATACTCACAATTGTGCTTTTTTTCTTTTATTTCCTTTTTTGTTCCTTCAAATGGTAACTTACCTAATATTAATTCATAAAAAATTATTCCTAATGAATATATATCAGTTGTAAAATCAATACTATCTTTCGTAAGTTGACTCTTTGAACAATATCTTGTATTACCATACCCCTTAAAATAATTTTTGTTATCATTAATTGATATACCAAAATCTATTATTTTAATGTTTTTATTTAAGTCTAATAAAATGTTATCTGGTTTTAAATCACAATGAATAACATTTAATTTATGAATTTCTTTTACTGCTTCAAGTATTTTTAACATTAAAGATACTTTTTGCTTATTGTTTTCTAATTTTAATTCATTGATTGGTTTTCCTTTTATTAATTCAATTATAATAATATTATTATTTTCATTAAAATTGTAATAGTAGATTTGTGGACTCAAAGAAGTATCTTTTAATTTATACAAAACATTAACTTCATTTTTTAACATATTAATCAAAGTAACATCTGAATTTTTAACTTTTTTTAATATATATTTTTTGTTATCTAATTCTATAATGCTAATTTGCTTTTTGTCATCATTCTTAATGTTTTTTAATATTTTATAAACCTTTGCTTCGCTTTTCATAATTTATTGTGCTTATAAATTGATTAGAAAGTTCTTCTAAATAATCTTTCTTTCTCAACTTATTTAACCATCTTTCTGGTATATTATTTTTTCCATAAATAATACCATTTAATGAACCAGTTATTGCACCAATAGTATCAGTATCTTCACCTAAATTAATAGCAGCAACAACAGCATCTTCATAAGTATCATTTTTTACAGTACACCATAAACTTGCTTCTAATGAATCAACCACATATCCAGAAGATCTAATTTGATCTATATCAAGAGATTTTAAATCCCCCTTTAAAATTCTTTGATATACTTTTATACTATCATTAGAATAATATTTATTATAATCAATTTCCTTTAACAAATCTAACGCTTTAACTTTATCTACCCCATCAAGTAATAAAGTAACGTAATCAGCATATATTTTACATCCAAGTTGACTTATTTCATGTGCATGTGTTAATGCAGATGCTTGATTAATTAATATAGTTTTTTCTTCTTCTGAAAAATTAGAAAATTTTAAATAATATACAAATGGTAAAATTCTCATTAATGAACCATTACCATTTTCATTTATTCCTTTTGTTCCACAATTAGTAGCTTTTTCTCCTCTTTTAAAATTTGAAATTGCCTTACTAGTAGATATTCCTATATCAAATAACTCATCTGTCGCAGTATATTTTGCATAATCTACCCATTCAGTAAATTTATACATTATATCATCAAAATTAACATCACCATTTTCCTTGATAGAATCCATTTCAGCAATCATAAGCGAAGTATCATCACTCCACGTTCCTTCAGGAACCTTATGACTACCATATCCTATCATTTCTTTAAGAGGACGTCTTTGTAATAAATCTCTATTTAAGAATTCTACAGGAACGCCTAGCGCATCTCCAACAGCAAACCCCATTATTCCTGCTTTCATTTTTTCATTCATTTTTTATTCCTCCTTATCTAGTGTGCCTGGGATAATCATTGCTCATTTCTTCATTAGGGGCATCATTAGGTGTTGCAAAACCTAACGATGCTAATAATTCATTTCTTTGTTTCAATAATTGTTCCTTAGCTTCTTGTGTTGTTAAACTTTTTGCATTTTCATCATCTACAAAAACTATTTCACCATCATGTACTGTTTTTCTAAAATCTGAAGATAAACGCACTTGTTCTTCTTTAGAAAGACTATTAAATTTTTCTTCATTCATTTTAATCACACCTCTCTTTAATTAATAATAACATATTTTAATTTATACTAGTCATGTAAATCATTATTTTGTTTCCAACTTTTTCTACACTATCTATAGAAAATTTAGAACCTAATCCTAACAGAATTTCTTTTTCGCCTGCATTAAATAGTGAAAAATCACCAAAAGCCATTCCTTTTTTACATGTCATTACAAAATTTACATCTTTATAAGTAAATCCACCGCCTGCAACTGGAGTAGAACTCATAAATCCTTTATCCGTATATATAGAACCAAGTTTTCTCATAATATCATCTGGAGAATCCGCAAATGTTATTCCAAATCTTCCTAAAGCATTCATATCAACACCACGAGCTACAACTGTATCTTCTGCAAATGTTGTTCTACCAATAGCATTATTTAATGCAATTGCCTCATCGTATGTACGAACGATAAATTGATCAACAGTTTCACCAAATTGGTTAAAATATTCATCAAATGTATAAGTTTTTGGCCCCCACATGTGATATAAAGTAATTGTTTTATTTTCTTTATTAATAGCAATATCTCTCATTACAGAATTTATAGTTGCATAACTACTCTTATCACTTTCACCAATATAAGCATATATTAATTTTAACTCATCATCTGTCAATGTAGAACGCCATGATTCAGTAGAATTTTTATATGCTGCAACAAACTCCTCATAAGTATCAAATCTTCTTGCTGAATTTTGAACTGTATTTAATTCTGCTGCATCCATATTTGCAATTTTTTCTGTAGCAAACATATCTAATGTAGCTTCAACTTCTGGTACTATCTTTTCTGTCGCAAATAAATCTACTGTTGGTTGACTACCATCATAATCAAATAATTTTTCTGTTTCTACATCATCCATAATCGCTGATATATCAACATCCGCCTCAGAAGTAATTCCAGCTATTGAAGCTAATTCTCCTTCTAATGCAGCAAACTCTTTTTCTATTCCTTCAAACTCAGGTTTTGTTATAGGTTTTATAGCATTAGGATCACCATATTTTGTAGCATCTTTATATGACATATAATCTTTAGAATTTTTAATTTCTAATAATTCATTATATCTATCTATTTTAACCTGTAACTCTTGTTCACTAATATTTATATTTGATGTTGCTTGTGAATCCTTGAAATATTTTCTTAAATCAAATGCTTCTCCTAATAAAGAAGTTGCAGATCCAATACTAGCTTGTGTCCAAACTGTCGTCCATCCACCATTATCATCAAATAATTCACTATAACGCTCAAATATATTTTGATCTTCTAAAAATTCAACATAATTACCATTTTCATCATAATATCCATCTTTATATATAGAAGTAATTAAAGGTAATACAAATCCTTCAACACCTCCATCTGCACCGTCTAAAACGACACGAGCAAGACCATTTAAAAGTTTTGTTCCTATTTCACTAGAACCAATTGATTTTAAAATTCCATCAGCCCCAAATATCTTTAATCCACTAATTTTTCCACCGATATAGAATTGTAATCCTTCCCATAATCCAGTAAGTGTTCCTGCTGTTAATCCTTCTAATAAAGCAGCTCCATCAGCCCAAGCACTTTGTGTTCCTCTACCTATACCAGCAGCAGTTGCAGTTACAGCCATTTGAGTTGCAGTTGTTGCTGCTGCAGCAGTTGAAGCAGTTACTGAACCACCAGCAGCCACTACACTTCCAGCACCAAATGTTGCAATTGTTAAAACTACTACACCTGCAATATATCCAATTCCAGAGCCAATAGATCTAGTTATGTCAAATCCATAAGCATTTTCTGCCAACCATTGTCCATAACCTGTATTTTGATATAATAAATCAAACCATCCAGCAACATATTGGTTAGAAACAAATCCCATTGTTCCACCCCACATTTGTTTTGTTACAGACGACCATTCATTACCAGTTATTGCACCATAAATTGCTTGTCCACCATCATATAAACCAGTAACAATAGATGCAACACCTGTTCCAACTAATGCAACAAAATCAATGATTGCTTCTGCAAATTGTAATATACCCTCAACTAATGATTGAACAAATACAGCAACAGTTGCACCTACTGATTTTACTACATACCAAACAGAATTAGCAGCATTTTTTATCCATGGTAGAGCATCATCATTCCACCAATCTTCTACATCCGACCACCAATCAGTAACATCAGCCCACAAACTTTTTGCACCATTTGATATATTAGTTCCAACTTCGTCAAACCAATTATCTACTTTTTGTGTGGTGTCATTCCACCATTCAGTAGTTTTATCCCATAAACTTTCAGCTTTATTCGCAATATATGCTTTTGTCTCATCAAAAAAATTATCAACATCTTCTATTACTTCAGAAGCTTTACTAACGACAGTTTCGCCAAATGAGCTTATTTTTGCACCTGTAGATACAAAAAAATCTTTTATACTAGAACCAATATTTTTAGCCCAACTAACCACACTTGCACTTGTTGTTGAAATCACTTCATCTATTTGATCTACAATATTTTCATTATTAACTACTTCACTTGCATTTACTTCTGAAACTCTATAATCTGAATAAAGCGAACTAAATGGATCTACAGTAGATACTACTGCATTATTTGCAAAGACAGTATTATAGCTTGCACCAACCATACTTGCTGGTATGATTCCTGCAAATTTAAGATTATATTTCTTTAAATTAGGTAATTGATTTGCACTATTTCTAATACTTGGTTCTGAAATAGCGCCAGCACTACCATTATCTGATAAATAGTTTTCTAAACCTTCAACATTAGTGTTATAATCAAACCACCATTTATCAATATTTTGATAACCTTTTTTTACTTTATCATAAAGTGTTTGTAATTCATTAGACATTCTACGAACATAAGCATCAGAACAATTTTTTAAATAACTAGATGAAAAGGCAGTATAAGTTTTATTATTAAAATTATTTAATTCAGTTTTAAAATCTTTTTCATAAGATTTTAACTTTGAAACATTAATTTTGCATATATCACTCATATTTTACTCCTTTCCAAACATTATATTTTGTTAAATTATTGATTCATTTTTTGCATCATTTCATTTAATTTTTGTTTAAATTGTTTTTCTTCTTCATCTGCTAATCCCAAATGAAATATTTTTTCGATTTGTTCATGATTAAACAATAATGTTTGATTAGAAGAAATAAACCCTTCTGGATATAAACATCCAGAATAATCAAAAACTTTTGATTTATCTTCTCCTGAAATTGAGCAAAATCCAGTAATCATCGCTCTTTTTTTGCCACCCTTTAACATTACAACTGTTCCTATAGGTAAATATTTTTCATAATTCATTTTTTATTCCTCCTCTTAAATAGAATTTGACACTCTATTTTTTAAATTCTCCATCTCTTCTTTATTATCATTTATTTTCTGGCGTACATTAGACATTTGAGATTCAACCCATCTATCCTTAACACGCCTTGTATGTGTCTCTGTTGATACTGTTCCATCACTCGCTGTACTAGTAGTCGTATAGGTTTCTGTATAATAAAGTCTATTAGATAAACTAGAATATTGATTTTCTAAAGACACATTTTCTTTTTGTAAATTTTGGTATTTTTCAATATATGAAACAACAGTAAAATAACTATTTATTTTATCTTCAAGATTCTTATATCTTTCATTTTCAAATTTAGTTAGTGCATTTTTTAAATTTGTTTGAGCAGAAGTTTGCCATACGGAAGCATTTGATATATTATTCATTAATTCATCAGTTATACTATGATTTATTGAATTTTTACATTGTGTCAATGCGTTTCTTAAACTAGAAACATCTACATTTTCAAAAGCCATACTATTTAGCATTAAAGATATTTGATGTATTTAAACTAGGTTCAGTTATCTTCAAATTAGAACAAATTTCGCGCATAATTTGTTGATCTATTGCTTGGTAACCATCTGAGCAACTAGCCATATATAAGATGCTATTTTCTATTCCTAAAAAGACTTCTTCAAAATTTTTAGCTACAGATTCTAATTTTTCAGAATAAGTATTTGATGCACTACCACTCCAAGAATCACCATTTCCAATCCTAATTCTAATTCCATCAATATTATCTAATATTTCTTTCATATTTTTTGCTACTGAATGTAATTCATTACATTGTGCTTCCACTTGACTATAAGATATATTCATACAACACCTCAAACATCAATGTTTTTTGATGAAAAAACTTCATCTACTGCAGAATAAGTTTCTGGAACTTTTTTTAAATAATTTCCATATTCATCTAAAACACTTTTTATTTCTTCTAACCCTACAATATACTTTTCCTTCATAGTATTTATATATTTTAGGGCATCTGCTCCATCCCAAGCTATATTTATTGATTCAATTAATGCACTAAACTTTTTAATTTCATCCTTAAATTCACTTGAATAGTCAACAATTTGACTACCATAATTGGTTATATCAGATTTACTTATTACAATATTCAATTTATCACTTCCAATTCCTCACAAATAGATAATAATCAATACACTATTACCTATTTGTCAAGAGCTCGAAATGAGCCCATTTTATTTTCCTGTAACCATTGCGTCAACAGATTTGTAATTTTCAACTACAGATGTTAAATATTTATAACAATCATTTACTGATTGAGAAAATTCAGGAAATTTAGCACTTAATTGGTCAAATGTTTCTTTTGTTGTTGAAGCAGCAGTTCCACTCCAAACATCTTCAGTTCCGATTTTATCAAATAAAGCTTTAATTTCAGTTAATAGAGTTTCCATTTGTGTTGATGAACTATTTAATTGATCTGCCATTGATTGAACTTGACTATACGATAATTTAGAAAAATCCATATTTTTTAACCTCCTAACATTTATAATTATCCATTAATTGCATTAGCATTGTTTTCACATGCTTCTTGATATGCTTGTCCTACTTTTACTAAAAATCCACCAATTTCATTAATAGTATCAGTTAATTGTTGCATATATTCTGCTTGTTGTTCAACAGAAGTAGAATATTTAGAAGCATCGCTACCTTCCCAATATGTTTTTAATTCAGAATTAGTAGCTTTAACTTTATTTAAAAGTTCTTGGAATTCACCACCCTTTTCTGTAACTTGATTTCCTACAGAAATAGTTTCTGAATAATTAATTTTTAATCCATCCATTACTTCCACCTCCTCTCACTTAAATAATAATCTTGGACCCGTTTTTTATTCCTGAATCTTTGACATACATATTATTTTCAAATTCATTACC
Source organism: uncultured bacterium (assembly GCA_900314225.1). GTDB lineage: Bacteria > Bacillota_I > Bacilli_A > RF39 > UBA660 > UBA3789. The sequence continues at coordinate 10,659 of OMUM01000009.1, forward strand.
TGTATCTCTATCAATCATTCTTACTTCTTCTATTTTTTTGTTAAAAGAATTATTAGATAGTTCACTAAGTGATTCTAATATTAGAGTTTTAATAGTTCCAATTTTTTTGTTATTTGGAATATATATGTCATATTCAAATTCAACAATCGGAACAATCACAGTAATAAGGTACTTATTCATGTAGTAACCCTCCAGTCCATAATAATTTAAATTATAGCCACATCAAGCAATCCTATTTTTATGTATATCATAATAATGATAGCACAAAATGTGGTATGTGTGAATAATTTTAGAAAAAAATATAACTGAACGTAAAATTTTTATTTAAATGCTCGATGTTTTGCTTTAGTGCATTTACTTTTGTAAATCATTGGGGAAAATAAAAAAATAAATCAATGATTAGTTTACTAACTGGTCTTGTCATTGATTTATTTTTTTATTTATTCATACTAGTTTTAGTAAATAAAGCTTATCTTTATTTTGTTAAATATTTATAATATGTCCTTGTATCTTAGCTTATGAAAGGAATTGTTTTTATGAAAAATGCTAAGATGAATAAACATTTATCTTTTGAAGATAGATGTATTATAGAAGAATATTTAAATCATAATTTTAATTTTACTCAAATTGCTAATCGAATTAATAAATATAGAACTACCGTCGCTAGAGATGTTAAAAAGCATCGTTATTTAAGAACTACCAATTCTTGTAATAATCAACCTTGTTGTTTTGAATCTAAACCTCCTTATGTTTGTAATGGCTGTTCTAAATTTAATAATTGTAGAAAAATCAGGTGTTCTTATTCTCATGATGTGGCCTTTAATGAATATAAACAAAATCTTATTAACACTCGCGCTAACTTAAGAATTACTAAAGAAGAGATTGCTTCTATTAATGATACTATCTCTCCTCTAATGATTAATAAGCATCATTCTGTTAATCATGTTTATATTTCGCACCCTGAACTTTTACCTTTTTCTAAATCTACTTTTTATAAATATATTGATTTAGGTATTTTTAATGTTAGAAATATTGACTTGAATAGACGTGTTAAATTTAAAGTTAAAAAGGAATATGATTACATGCGTGATAAAGTTGATACTAAAATTAAAATCGGTAGATTTTATTCTGATTTTAAATACTACATGGCCTTTAACCCTAATGCTTCTATTGTTGAAATGGATACTGTTATTGGTACTCGTGGTGGTAAGGGTGGCAAATGTATGCTTACTCTTCTTTTTAGAAAGTATAATTTTATGCTCATTTACCTTTTGCCTTATAAACAATCTAAATATGTTAATACTATTTTTAACATCATTAAATCTAGATTAGGCGATGATGAATTTAAAAGACTTTTTGAAGTCGTTCTTACCGATAATGGTACTGAATTTTCTGATCCTGAATCCATTGAAATTAATCCTGAAACTGGCGAAAAATTATGTTTTCTTTTTTTCTGCGATCCTAACTGTTCTTGGCAAAAGGGTTCTATTGAAAAAAATCATGAATTTATTAGATATATTCTTCCTAAGGGTACTTTTTTTGCTAGTTTGTCTCAAAATGATTGCTATTTGATGGCTTCTCATATTAATTCAATACCTAGATTATCTCTAAACAATGTTTCCCCATTTGAAGAAGCTTATAATTTTATCGGACAATCTAATATGGATAAACTGCATATAAAAAAGATTGAGTACTATGACATCAATCTTACAATTAGATTACTCAAAAAGTAATCTTTTCCTAAGCTAAGATACTCAATTCATAACCATTTATACGGGCAGTTATATCTATCCAAAAAAAATTTACTAAACTGCACGTCCTTTTGCATGCCATAATTTCCCTCTCAGCGGTTTATATTTTATCACTTTTTCTTTAACTCTTCAAACTTTTCTTATTTTTTCCTTATTTTACGTGCATTAGAAAAAATAACTACACATTTTTCTATAACGTGCAGTTATCTCAAAAGTTAACTTTTTTCTAATAAATATCGTAGTTTTTCTATATTTGCTGTCTCCATAAAAACCTTGTATGATATATATAGTCAGTTACAAGAGAGATTTTGTATTTAATACTGAC
>OMUM01000089.1 GCA_900314225.1 uncultured bacterium
TTTTTCATTAAAAATTTCATAATAATATCTCTTTAAATCAATGAGATACTCTTGGTATTTGACCATTAGTCTAATAGAACCATCTTCATTATAACTATTATGTGATGGACCTATTTCTAATAATGCATGAAAGTTCTTAAGTATTGAATGTTTATTTAATGACTTAACATATTTTATTGATTGTTGTGTATTAGAATGATTGTATTCAACATATCTTTTTTCTTTTTCAACCACATATACTTTAAAAGCAATATATTCAACCAAATCTCTTAAGCTTTTAATAATGTTTTGAGACATGTATCCTCTATTTTCAACAGAATCACTTATATTTCGTTCTATTTTTGTATTTAAATCATTTATTTTTCTATCTATAAATTGTATACTTTCATCCATGACTATTCCCCCAAAGAATAAATAATTACATATATTATATCATAATAAAAGCATATATAGGATACATAGCTATATATGCTCTTTTTTATCAATATCATTTATGACAGTTATGACACTTATTTTTCTGTGGGTACCCCTCACACATTTAAGTGACATAAGTGTCATTATTTTTCAGATTTCGCTACTAACTCTTTACCGAAGAATTCAACCACAGCATCTGATTTTCTATCAGTAATTTTCTTTCCAGTAGCATCATCAATTAAATCAAGTATCTTTATTGCTCTATCTATAATAAATTCATCAAATTTATCTTCGATTAACAATTCAGTATTAATATAATGAGTTGAAATTGCATTTAGAACTTTTTCTTTTTCAATTCCTTTATTTTCTACAATTCTTCTAATGTATTCACTAGGAGCATCTCCTCCTATAAATCTATTAGTTGCAAAGAATATAGGAGTTTTATTTATAACTGAATTCCATAGTTTTTTGTTATAATTACAACTTATACAATATCTTTGTGGAAAAATGTGATGTATATCTGCTCTATCTGCTATGTAATTTGTAACAGACATTTCAGTATCGTTAATCCAATCCTTTGCACCAGATTGCATTATTAATGCCATTACTCCCTTATATGCTGCAGCGTTTTTAGTTTGTAATCCTATTAATCTCATAGCACTGAAATTGCAATCTTGAACTGTTTTTGGAAGCTCTGCATTATTATTTTTAATCCATTCCAATACTTGAGGAACGTCCAATGCATATCGAGTTTCATTTGCACTACCATATAATTCACCAAAAACTCCACACCAATACCATTTTTTTAATTTATCTTTAACTGCTGAGTTATATAAATCATTTTCTAGTATTGTACATATAACTGAAAGTGGAATTAATTGTGTTCCATAAGGAATATCTTCATTATCATATATTTTTAGATCTACCAAAAAATCATACATTCTAATAAAGCCATTAATTAAATCTGCTTCATTTTCCTTATATTCACTAAATTTCAAATTTAATACATCTTTCTTTTTACAACTTATTGTTCCACCTTTTCTATATGCTACAAGTAACGTCATAGCTATAAGGAACGATGTATTGTCCAGATTTTTTAAAGTTGGTTTTTCATCGAATTGTTTTTTTGCAGCTTCCCAGTGAGCTTTTAAATCAAAATCATCAGCTGCAAATGTAGCTGTAAGCAATTCAAATACAGTTAGTGGAACACCACCTTGATTGACGTTTTCAAATACTTGGCATACTGCTTCCTTTGGAGTTTCTTTTAAAACTCTTATAATAGGAATTTTATAATTTAGTAGCTTTTGTATTACCATGTCATCAAGTCTTTGATATTCTTTTACTATTTCCGAATCAAAATGATAATATTCTTGATACCTATTTCTCCATTCATTAATTTCTCTTGGATCAGATAGTTTATTAAATGGTATCATTTTATTTTTAAACTCTAATTCTTCAGTAGACAAATCCAATTTGATATCTCTATCAAAATTTTCTTTAATCTGTTTATCTTTGTCTACTGCAATAATTGCTTCTACTCTATCAGTTGTTGTATTTAATGCTTTTTGAATATCTAAATAATAAAATCTTTTTAATGGATCTTTTTGATCATTTCTTGTATCAACTGGATTTTTACATCTCATTGCTTGATATGTTGAAGTTAGTCTTTGCTGCCCATCAAGTATCATAATTGATGGCTCTATTCCAGCATTGTTTGTTCCTTCAACATTTTTACATTTAAAATGAAAATCTCCACCTGATTCCAATAGCATAATTGCCCCTACTGGATATCCTAATGTTAAGCTTGCTAATAATGCCTTAATTCTATTATCTTCCCAAACCCAACCTCTTTGAAAGTCAGGTAATTGTATTTCATTGCTTTCAACTAATGAAAGTAATTTTGATAAAAATTC